>NZ_JBFTIZ010000468.1:0-2062 GCF_056395165.1 Pedobacter sp. 10L46_2 | reverse complement strand
GGATTTGTAGTCTGCCCGATTAGCTGCTTAGTTACCATTAACGAATTTGCTGAAGCTTCATTACACAAATTTAATGCAAAATCTTTCACTTTTTGACTAATCTCTTCTTTGTTTGTTACAAACGTTATTAATCCATGCTCAAGTGCCTCTTGTGCAGAAAAAAGGCTTCCTGTCAGTAGTATTTTTTTAGCAATAGTTTCACTTGTTTTGCGTAATAAAAAGCAGGATACTATAGCCGGAACAAATCCCAGTTTTACTTCAGTATAGCCAAAATTGGCCTCAGGAACAGAAAATGTAATGTCGCAAACAGTTGCAAGTCCACAGCCTCCGGCAATTGCATGCCCTTCTACCTGAGCTATGACAACCTTAGGTAAATAATAAATGGTGGTAAACAGTCGCTTTAGGTTCTCAGAATCGGCAAGGTTTTCTTCATAAGTATTTAACTGCAATTGCTGCAAATAAGCCAGATCAGCACCTGCACTAAAAACAGCACCGTTAGCTTTTAAAACAATCACTTTTACGCCATCATCCTCTGATGCGCTGATGAACGAATCCGTTAACTGCTGAACAAGATCGGGATTTAATGCATTACGCTTCTCAAGACGATTTATAGCAATAGTTGCTATACGCTCACTTACTGAATATAAAACGAGGGGTTCTGTCATAATCTGTAAATATCTACTAAATCCTAATAAATAAGTAATTATTGGTGTTTTTTGTTCCTTTAAGGGGGCTACGTCTGTGGCATACAAATATTAGCGGTAGTGCATTACTTTGTCATAGAGACTTTTTAATTGAACGTCACCAAAACCATAAACGCTTTCTCTATTCCAAAATTCTTTGAACACTTTATGAAAATCAGTAGAAATATTTTTCGTGATGTCTTCAATAACTTTTTCAGGTCTTCCTGTTGTGCCATCTTTTGGAAAGCGGTCAACATGCGCCTTCACTACTTCTTGTAAATACGGAAAAACTAAAGATTGATGTTTTGAAAGATTTGTCAACTCTTCAAGATTGCCGTTTTTGTAAGCTTTCCATAATTGTTGTCCTAAATTTATGTCGGCTTCACTTAAAGGAAGTCTATTCGCATAACAAACTTTAAGTTCATCTGAATTTGCTGATCCAAAGCCATTCCAAAATTGTTTACTGGTTTTGTCTAAATAAGAAGTGTAAACAGCAAAAACTTTTTTCTTTATTGACAAACTATTGATAATTGAAATAACAAACCACATATTTACTTGACAAAACAAGTCATACTCAAACCAAAGATTAAACTCTGAATGATCGGGTGCATTTATTATTTTTTCAAATTCTTTTACAACAGAATTATTGTATTCGGTTTCAGTTATTCTCATGTATTTGGCTCTTGATTGCCAAAAGTCATGTAGGTTGTCTCCTGATAATTCTCCGTCAATAAGACCTTCTCTAACAACAATAACATCCCCTTCAATTTTTGCTTCTGGAAAACTATRAGCAAGGGAGTCGCCGTTTAAAATATTGTACACCATGACTGTAAGATTCTTTTGAGGCTTATTTACATTGCAGATATAAAGATATAAAAAATGGCTGCCATATTTTCTCCTACATCACCATTAGTCAAAGTAAATTGTTCTCCAATGCGATTGAGGTAGTTAAACAAGATTCATAGTATGAAAAGCAATCCAAGTGATTGGGATTTAGGAATAAGGAACGGTATAGATTGTAATAATTATGTGTTTGAACATGAAAACTAAACCAATAATGTAAACCATAATGGAATTAATCATATATTAATTTTTTTTTAATGCTAATGCATTAATTAGTAAAAAAGATTACACACAAACCAAATATTAAACAACCAATGTTCACCAACCTAAAAACAATTATTGTGGCTTATGCTTTACTTATGGGCATAACCATATCTGCGTTCTCGCAAGAGAAAGATTTGAAATTATGGTATAAATCTCCGGCAGGATCTGTTTGGGAAGCTGCTCTTCCAATAGGAAATGGAAGACTAGCCGCCATGATCTATGGAAATACTGCCCACGAAAAGATCAGTTTAAACGAATCTACAGTATGGAGT
>NZ_JBFTIZ010000467.1:0-2081 GCF_056395165.1 Pedobacter sp. 10L46_2 | reverse complement strand
GCGTTAAGCTCTATCCCTCAGGATTCTATAGTGGGTAGGATATCTTCTGTTAGGAAGAGCAAATTATCGAAATTAGAGCCATCAAAACAGGTATCCAAAATTCAGGATTACGTGTTTATGATAAAAGGTTATAACTAATAACTAACACATAAATTTGAAACCCCGAAACTTTAATTTAGTTTCGGGGTTTTGCTTTATATAGAACTTTAAATATGGATTTCGGAAAAGTAACAGATAGCCAGATAAAGCATGTAAATTTTACATTGCCAAAAGATGGCATACAAACTTCAAAAACATTGTCGAAAGGTAAGCCGGCTAAAAACCCTGAGTTTTACGTTGGCTGTGCCAAATGGGGCCGAAAGGAATGGTTAAATATGATTTACCCAGCAAAAACCAAAGAAGCCGACTTTCTGGATCAATATGTAAAACATTTCAATTCTATTGAGCTGAATGCAGTTTTTTACAGCATCCCGAATGCAGAGCTGATTAAAAAATGGAAAGCCAAGGCTGAGGATAATTCCAATAATAGTTTTATTTTCTGTCCTAAATTTTCCAGAACAATCAGCCATATTAAAAGGCTAAAAGATGCAGAGGTACCAACAGATCTTTTTCTGGCAAGTATTTCTGAATTTGCTCAGTTCTTGGGGCCATGCTTTTTGCAGCTTGGAGATAACTTTACACCTAAGAGCCTGCCTGTTCTGGAAGAATACCTGAAATACCTGCCTACTGACCTTGCTGTTTTTGTGGAATTAAGGCACGAAGGATGGTTTTTGGAAGMAGCGAATAGGAACCAGGTGTTTGATATGTTTGCAAAGTTAAATAAGGGTGCAGTAATTACTGATGCAAGCGGCAGGAGAGACTGTGTGCACATGGAACTAACCATACCTGAAATATTTATTCGCTTTGTCGGAAATGGATCGGCACATCAGGATTCTGACTTTGCAAGGATAGACGATTGGGTGGTAAGAATTAAACAGTGGTTGGATAAAGGACTGGAAAAAGTGTACTTCTTTCTGCACCAACATGATGAAAAGGATACACCCATTCTTGCCGATTATACCATTAAACAGTTTAATAAGCACTTGGGAAGTAAGATTCCTGAAATTAATTTTATTACAAAAACAGGAGAATTATTTTAAATAGTATACTTAACTTGTAGACTTTAATATTTACTTTTAAACATTGTTATTTACTACTAAAATATATAATTATGAGTTTAAGAATAGGGGACGCAGCTCCCAATTTTAAGGCAGAAACTTCTATTGGTAATATCGATTTTTATGATTTTCTGGGAGATAGCTGGGGAGTCTTGTTTTCTCACCCTGCAGATTATACTCCGGTATGTACCACGGAACTTGGCCGTACTGCATCTTTAAAAGGAGAATTTGAAAAAAGAAATGTTAAAGTACTGGCGCTTAGCGTTGATTCTGCAGAGTCTCATAAAGGCTGGATTAAAGACATCAATGAAACTCAAAATACAAATGTAGAGTTTCCTATCATTGCAGATGAGGATAAGAAAGTTGCTGATCTCTATGATATGATCCATCCAAATGCATCAGAAACTTTAACTGTACGTTCGTTGTTCATCATCTCTCCTGATAAAAAGGTTAAATTGATGCTAACCTACCCTGCGTCTACAGGGCGTAACTTTAACGAAGTATTAAGAGTAATCGATTCATTACAACTTACCGCTAATTATAGCGTTGCAACTCCTGCAGATTGGGAAGATGGACAAGATGTTGTTGTAATGAACAGTATTAAAACAGAAGACATTCCTGCAAGGTTCCCCAAAGGACATAAAGTAATTAAACCTTATTTAAGAACTACACCTCAACCTAATAAGTAATAGTGTAATATAAGGATAAACAAAAAGCGAGGCATTTTTACAATGCCCCGCTTTTTGTTTTCTGGAATTCAATTTCTCCGCATTCTGTCGAGATGATTGTTATGACTCATGCAAGTATTTTTTAATATAATTTATGCCGCAATTAATTGATTACTGACATAAGGTTTCTGATGACTTACCACTGCAACCACTCTTAGGGCAATCTTATTTCTTATTGCATTTAAGATGCTCATGG
>NZ_JBFTIZ010000466.1:0-2098 GCF_056395165.1 Pedobacter sp. 10L46_2 | reverse complement strand
ATTGATGACAAAGAGGCTGAAAGTGACAATGGAACCGTTAGTAAGTACCTTAGAATATTTTATTTAACGGAGTAGTTGTAGCACTTCCTTTTATCGAAAAAAACAATAAATTGCATTAAACTTTTTCTTGTATGAGCGATGAAATAACTTCGGGTGGTAGCAATGTCCACAGATATGAGAATCATATTCCTAAAGGATTTGAGCCGGCAATCGGAGATGGAGATAACATTGATGCCATTTCAAATCATATTGAAAAGCATGTAGGCAAGATCGAGTCCGTATTTCACGAAATTGTATCCGATAAAGTGCATATAGACGTTCACTGGGTTAAACCGACTGAACACCGCCCGTATCATACATTGGTTACAAGTGGAATGAGTGATAAGCCTATGAACGTTCCCGAAGAAGCTGATAATTTGCAATACGCTGAACTTTGCGTATTACTACCTTCCAGTTGGAAAATTAACGCTGAATCTTACGCACTTATGGAAGAAATATTTAGTGATGAGAACAATTATTGGCCAGTTAGGTGGTTGAAGAGTATTGCCCGATTTCCACATGAATATGACACATGGATAGGGCCATATCATACCATTCCAAATGGGGAAAAAGCCGAACCATTTTCAGAGAATACTAAACTGGGTTGTATGTTTGTTTTCCCATCAAATAATCTTCCTTCTGAGTTTACTCAGCTGGAAATTAGCGAAAATAAGGTGATAAACTTTTACTCACTGTACCCAATTTACAAAGAAGAGATGAATTACAAACTTAATAAAGGATCTGATGCACTATTAGATAAATTTCGAGAATTTAGGGTTAGTACCGTTATTGATGTTAATCGAATAAATACTTGTGCAAGGAAGAAATTTCTTGGGCTTTGGTAATGTGTGCTCCCTTGTCATACCGAATTTATTTAATTAGAATAGGTCTCATATTCCACTAATATGAACAAACACCCGGATACAAATTACAATAGATTTGAAGAGATTGACAGCGAAGATCTTGAGGATATATTGATGCAAATCGAACATTCATTTGAAATTAAGTTTGATCATGATGACTTTCTCAAAGTAACCACATATGGCGAAATGTGTGATGTGATTTTCTCTAAAGTTGAGTTAGCCAATAATAACGGATGTACAAGCCAACAGGCATTTTATAAGCTGAGAATGGCAATAGCCGATACATTTTCCATTGATAGTGGAATTATAAAGTCAGATACCTTAATCGAAAACATTGTACCGAGAAAAAACAGGATTAGGATGATAAAGGAACTGAAGCGTAATCTGGGTATTAATCTCAAGATTTTATCTCCGCCTCTCTGGTTTATAATAGCCGATATCGTTTTATTTTTATTAGGATTATGCGCTTTCTTTTTCAGCTGGAAAATCGCTGTTGTTATTATTGTAATATCGGTGCTGGGATTTATAATAGGTGATGTATTTGGTAAAGAAATTGATTTTGAAACCGTTCGTGATCTTGTAAAGGAGATGATCCATAAACACTATTTAAAATCCCGAAGGGATAAACTCACAGTCAATAAGGAAGAAATGCAGCAGATTTTAGACGACATTTTAATTGAAACTTTCTATCTTGAAAGGTCATCTCTTGTAAGAGATGTAAAGTTTGGTTGGATTAAATAAATTAATGGAATGCCATCACTCATACTTAAGCGCCTCAACAGGGTTCGCTTTTGCAGCCCTGTAGGCCTGGAAACTTACCGTCAAAAATGCAATGATTGCTGTTCCTGCTATTGATATTAACACAATTGATAAAGATATGGTGGTTCTGAACTCAAAATTAGTGAGCCACTTGTTCATCAGGTAATAAGCCAAAGGTACGCCAATACAAGCCGCTACAAATACCATTTTAAGGAAGGAGAGCGAAAGAAGGCTCATAATACTTCCAACAGAGGCACCCAAAACTCTACGTACGCCAAACTCTTTTGTCCGCTGTTCGGCGCTGTAAGCCACTAGTCCGTAAAGGCCCATGCGAAGGCTCATAATACTTCCAACAGAGGCACCCAAAACTCTACGTACGCCAAACTCTTTTGTCCGCTGTTCGGCGCTGTAAGCCACTAGTCCGTAAAGGCCCATGC
>NZ_JBFTIZ010000465.1:0-2109 GCF_056395165.1 Pedobacter sp. 10L46_2 | reverse complement strand
GTTCTGGGTTACATCATCGACAATTACAAGGATGAAATTTTGCTTGATCAGGCAGCCGCGTTGGTAAATATGACGCCAAACGCTTTTTGCAAGTACTACAAAAAGACCACAAAAAAAACTTTTATAGAAACAGTAACCGACTATCGGATAAATTACGCCATTCAACAACTTGTAAATTCAGATAAATCTATCTCCGACATCTGCTTTGAGAATGGCTTTGGCGACTTATCGCATTTCTATAAACTTTTTAAAAGAAAGATGAAGCTTAGTCCTTTAAAATACCGCAAGGAATTCAGGAAAGATATCGCCTAATTGATCTTCCCATTAGCAGCATCCGGAGTTTGTTTTAAATAAATACGATACAATTCGAAAAAAGTTGGTGCATCCAATAATTCAATTTTAGGATCAATACGCTTTAACTCATCAACCACTTTTACATACCATCCGGGATCTTTTAAAATATTGCGAAACCAATGAAACGGAACCGGCCGTTTCCCTATTCTATCAAGAATATGCTTTGCCGCTTCGGCAGGATCATCCTCATTAACATCATCATCAGCACGCAGCACAGGCATATTCCCATGTAAAGAAGTTAATGGGGTTTTCTGTGGAACTATTCCGTTAGGACTAAACTTAGCATACGCATCCAGTCCTTTTTTATTAAGCCCGGGCGCCTGGCCATCAATAATAAACCCGGTAATGCTTAAGTCCCACTTATCATAATAAGGTTTGTTGTGTGCTACCCAGGCATCAAGGCCATCCGGTAATGCAGAAATTGGTCTGGGCTGCTGCAACATTCCGGGCATTAAGTACCCCGCACCATTATCAGCTGCAGCGAAATAATCATTTTTTGTTGCCGATTCCCTCCTGTATTCCATTGCCATTGGCACTCGCTGCTGTAAAACCGGACTAATGCACCACATCAATGGAATTTTACCGCGCTCGGGACTATCCCATAAAGTAGGCGTAGTTTGAGACACCCATGAAGATGCATCGTAATCACCAACATAGAAAATAAAGAAATTACGCCCTTTAAAATTAACTTTTCCGTCCTCAGTTAAATAACCTCTTTGCTTCAGTTCAGCCTGGGTAACCCACTTTTGTTCATATTTCTTTTTAAGTGGATAATGCTGCCAGAAAGAGGCATTTGCCAGTGCTCCGAAACCAATAGCATCAGCGTCTTTAAACGCGTTATAGGCGCTTATCACAGCAGAATATTCCCATTCGGTCGGCACATCATCGTGACTACCACCGGCATGTTTAGTATATTTAAAAGCCCATGGAGGGAAACCCCCAAGATATGCATAATCCATGCCCTTATTATGCTGATAAGCAGTAAGCAGTAATTCTTTAAGTGTGTTTAGGTCTGTCCCTGTTTTCTGAGTAGGATCATCAGTTGCAGGCTCATCACCCCAAGGGCTCAGGTCAAAGAAAAACCCGCGTTTACTCACAAAAAAATCATGATTGGTAAGCGTATGATGGTTTGGTCCGGCAGCATGCGGATTCTTCATCCACTGCTGATCTACATAATATGCCCCATACTTTGTATTGGTTTTGCCAGCCTTTGTATATTTCTCCATAAACCACAAGTAAGCATCATTTTTTGCCGAACCTGTGGATAAGCGCTTAGTTCCGGGAATATTACCTGATCCTGTAAATAACGACGATCCATTTTTATTTAATAACCAGACCTTAACAGGTAATTTAGGGCCTTGTAATACAAGTTGTGTGTATAAACTATTTTTAGCAGGATCGTAACGAATGGCAATTACATCTTCTTGCCCCGCAACAGAAGAGGCAACATTACTGGTTGCTGCTACAGTTGGATCATAAACCACCACGCCTTTAATCGCTGACCGGTATGCTTTAACTAAACTAATAACATCCTTATAAACCACAGTATCTCTACTGTTTAACCATTTGTCTTTTTGGCGATATTTATTCCACCAGTACCTGTCAATGTCTATTGACCCATTCTTTACCAAGTAAATATACAGTCTTGGCGATTTGCGGTTCACTATTCCTTGCAGTGTTGAAACTGTATGCACATCATCCCAAGCTGTTTTTACATCTTCAGCGTTACTTAGATCTTTTTCTAAGGTATATCCT
>NZ_JBFTIZ010000464.1:0-2117 GCF_056395165.1 Pedobacter sp. 10L46_2 | reverse complement strand
GTTCTGATCCGCCACTATCAGTAATGGCAGATTGTTAGTCTGATATGCTTTGGTAATAGAAGAGGCATCTATAAGTAGTTGAGTATAAAAGATAGGGGTCTGTTTTAACCCTTCAGCAACCTTATCTACCGTTTCATACGTGATCAGTAAAACTTCCAGATTTTCTGGATTTTTTACTGATCTAATAACCTCATTTACTTTGTTGTAATCTCCTGTTTCAAAGCAGTTTGGGTGCCAGAAAATCATTAGTATTGATTTTTTTTCAAGGCGTCAATATTCGTTTTCTTAGCCAGGGGGATCCAGATTCAATACAGACCCAACCTTCAACCTGGGGCTTGCTGGACGTAAGGATATTTTATAAGTTCATATGTTTCAGCTTCCTTTTTAAGGTCTCTTTTTTCAATGATTTTTCTAAACTGGCTGTCCGATTCCTTCTTCTTCAGCACAATTCTATATTCCTTTCCCACAAGCATGTTAACCACTTTCAGCGAGTCAACTCTGTTTCCCTGCTCATCATATACATCCTTACTTTGATCTATCATCTTATTTATTCAGAACCATTCATAGTTATGGTTCCTGAAGTAGTCGTCTGAGCAAAAGTAATTGAAGAAATACTGAGTAATAAAGAAATTGGGAGCGCTATTTTCATTATTTATCTATTTGGTACTTACAAGGTGATAAAATTTCTTAAAACACTTTCATTATCAGAATGTTCTAAATAAAAACCTTATATTATGAAATTCAAAAAAGTTGAACACACAAAAGCCTCCTTTGGATTTATAACTGGGCTTGTAGTTGGCATAGTTGTAGGTATTTTATTTATCCAAAATAAAGCTGGTACGGTCAAACAAGAACAAATGAACAAACAAACTGACCTGGTTAAGGCCGAGGAAATAGCTAATCATCTTGCCTACCTGGGGCACCAGGCAGAGCAAAGTACATTAGATTAAAGCTGTTTTTATCTACAAGTTGAGCAAAAATTTTCTTGTAGCGGGTAATAAACAATAGGGCAGTGCGTCAAAGTAGTTATAAATGGTCAGAAAATGCATTGGTATGCTATTTGCCTATATGCACAGCGTGACAAACTTTTTGTTGCAATTTATCCTACTTGTTTAACATATTTAATGAAAGTAACCTACACACAGACTCAGTCCAGGAAAATTCTTCTTGCTTTTCTGGCTATTGTAATTGTTTTGGCGATCGCTGCACTTTTTGTACGTAACTCTATATCACATAAATTAGAAAACATAGTTAAGCAGGCCAACAATGTAGACGTTGATGGCTCCAAGCCCCAGCAAATACTGCTGCTGCTCCACCAGGCAGAAGACGATTTTCAAGAGTCCTTACTTAATGTTAAAAGCAAAAAAAGTGCGGACTATAAATCCAAGCTGTCTAAAGCCTTTAACCAGATTGATACCTTATTAAAAAGAACCACAGATACGCTTCAGATAACACCTGATCAAAGCATAAAAGTGAAAGACTGGTATCGTAAAAAGCTGCAGCTTTCAGACAAGTTGTATGCTGTTAAACATAATTTTGATTCCCTGCTCACTGTATATGCCACTTTTGAAGCTGAAGGAAGTAAGGGAGAAGAAAAGCTGGTTACCAGCATCAAATCAAGCAGCAAAGTAAAAAGCAAAACAGATACCGTTCGTAAAGAAGTAATTGTTCAAAAAAAGGGGCTCTTTTCGAGATTAAAGGATGCCATTTCTAACAAAAATGACGGTTCTCCCACAGCTGTGGTTGAAATTAACCATCGCGAGCAGACCGAGAACTCGGCTCTTGCCACCCGGAAAGGGCTTAGTAGCGATAGGGCCGTATACCTGGATAAATTGCAGAAACTGCAAGAAAGAAACGTAAAGATGCTTACCATGCAGCGCGAACTGATAAGCCTGAATGATCACATTAGTACTGAACTGGAAAACATCATTAATGAGGTGAAGACACTCAACTACAATATGGCCGATGAATTTAAAACAATGGCTTTTAAAAGTTATCAGGAATCAACAGATTTATTAAACAGGCTGTATTTGGCAGCCCTTTTTCTTGTGCTGGTTTTTGCCATGCTGTTAATTATATTTATAGTAAAGCTTAACGGTTCTGAAAAACAATTGCGT
>NZ_JBFTIZ010000463.1:0-2120 GCF_056395165.1 Pedobacter sp. 10L46_2 | reverse complement strand
AGCTTACCTAACTCTTGGTCCTGGTATTGCCTATAAACGCGATGATAATTTCAGGGTCAACATTTCTCCCTTTGCTTCCCGTTTTGTTTTTGTAAGGAACAGAAATTTAGCTGAATCATTTGGGAACGACCCAATGAAAAGGCTTCGTTATGAGTTTGGTGCTTCATTAGATGTGTATTACAAAGTAAATCTTGTAGAAAATATTAGTTTAGAGAACATCCTGAAATTATACTCTAACTATCTCGATAAACCACAAAACGTTTATACAGATTATACAGCCAACCTTTTCATGAAGGTAAACAAATTTGTAACCGTAAACGCTGGTGTACAATTGCTTTATGACGACAAGACTGAAATCCCAATCTTAGATGCTAATGGAGCCAGGATTGAAGGTGAATTCAAAAAAGCTTTACAGGTTAAACAGATTTTCGGAGCTGGTTTTACCTACAAGTTCTAGATACTTCTTCACTCATTCTACACACATCCTTCACACCAAACCCACAAAAGGGTACCTTTTTGTGAAGAATGTGTGTGTAATGTGAACTATGTGAAGACCAGGCATAAGCAACTAGTAAGATATTGGAGCAGGTTGCTTTGATTTAAGATTAATAATAGTCCTGTTAATGTAGGGAATCAATGCAATTATAAGGATTACAACAATCAATAAACCACTTATAACCGTATAGTAATCTATTGCTGATCTCAATTGAGCTTGAGTTTCTATGAATCTGCCGAGCAATCCCTGAGCAATTTTAGCAGCCTGACCTGTAGAAACTCCCTTTCCAACTAATCCTCTTTTATACATCTCTAGTTTTTCCACCGCTACCGGATTTAAAGAAGTGATATGCTCCTGAAAACGGTTTATGTGATTGGTTCTATTATAAAGCTGATAAAAATTAATTAAAGCGATACTGCTGCAGAAACCTAAAAAGCGAAAGAACACACCAACGGCTGAAGCCGTACCACCCAAACGTTCAGGAACCGAAGAAACAGCAAAAACGATTACAGGCGTCATTAACATACCTGCTCCCATTCCCTGAACAATTAATGGAATGATAAAAGTTGAAGCATCTGCCTGAGTATTAAAAAGGAAGATCATCCAGGTGTGAAATATCAACAGCAAGCCGAAACCATAGATCCAGATCAATCTCATTGGCCTTTTTAAGATTAAAAGTCTTGAAGAAATTAAAATACTGATCACTATTCCCACAATATTGGCAGCCATGATGTACGCGATATGAATTGGATCCATCCCCAAAACAGTAGCAAAGTATAGATTTGTAATGTTTAGTGCACCGCGAACAATATAAAGCACAAAGATTAAAAACACACCAACAATATAGTTTCTGTATTTGAACACTTCCATGTTCTGGCTAGGTCTCTTTAAATTGAGCTGTCTTAAAATATGGAGGAGCAATAGTACCAATATTGCACCGCAACTTCTAACTATGCGTTTATCCTGCAACCAATAGTATTGTTGACCATATGCCAGCACATAACCAATCAGGCATAAAACTAGTGCATAGATCACAAAACTGGCCCAATCTACCTGATAAAGTGGAATCTTACGGTTTAAACGAACCGTATTCATGATAGACAATAGCAAAATAGCACCAGGTAAATAGCAAAATATGATGGCTTTATACAAGAAATTGTAATCGTAGGCATCTACAATTGGTGCGGTAAGCAGCATAGATATCGGACTTATACACAACAGCATGCCGTAGAAAATAGAATAGCCGATTTCTCTGGCCCTTTCGCTCTGAATTCTGCTAAATATTAATGTAATGCAAATGCTTGTTGTACCACAATTGGCCATTCCCTGTATAAACCTGAATATAAAAAGCGTATGTAAATTATGCGTGTTATAGCAAATGTATGAAGTAACAATTTGCAGTATAATCCCTACAAGGAAATACTCCTTAGTAGCCAGGTACACAAAAAAACGCCTTTCCAAGGCAAAGAAACTGGCAACTGCAGCATAGAATATGATCATTGAATATTGAACATCAGCAGGTTCAATACCATAATAACCAGCTGCAGCATTTGGATTGGCCGTAGATAACCCAAAAAGCAGCAGACAGGGTAAAATAACAATGAATATGGTGCCTCTGATCAGC
>NZ_JBFTIZ010000462.1:0-2142 GCF_056395165.1 Pedobacter sp. 10L46_2 | reverse complement strand
GTATATTATTTCATCGGTAAGTAAACTATTGGTTATTACTGATGATAAATGGAAAGTAAAAGCCGCCCATCATTTAAGCTCATCGATATTTAACCAGCCTGAAGGAATTGCATTTGATAAAGATCTAAATCTGTATATCTCTAACGAAGGAGATGAGTTAACAGACGGCAACATTATAAAATTCAAGTATACTCCTTAGAGGCAAACAGAATCGGATTAAATAATTACCTAGGTTTTACCTATTATGCAAATACAGGTGCTACCTTTGACAAGTTATTTTTATTTATATTAAAGAATTTATTTCAGCGCTTTAATGTTGTTATTAAGGTTCTGTAACGAATAGATCAATGCAATCAATAACATTAAATCTAAATCAAACAATAAAGGAACCCGGAAAACATCCGATAGGTGCGGATATTAAATTGTCCCTAAATCCGTTTATTGAATATATTCAAAAAAGAGCGAACAAGGAAAAAACAGCCAAGATTAACTTTTACAGATATATCCTTGAGCAATTTAATCATTATCCGGAGCTCAGAAGTCCGATACCCCCAGAGAACGCTAAAAATTATGCTACGCTTTTTGAATTAATTTATACCTCATTATCGCCTATTATTAATGATGAAAGTCAACAATTCTGGGCAATAGGTACACCTATTTCTCCATGTTTTCATTATGGTACTGATGCATTTTATAGTGTATTCATGGAACCGTCAATGTGTAGTTTAAAGTCAGACCTGAGTTTACCATCCAAAAAGGAAATGGATAAAAATCTTCTGGCCACCTTTTATAATCTTATTCTTGAGAAATTTTACAACTTCTCTTTAAGCAATAACAAGTTCACCATTAAATCAATTATAGATCCTAAAACTCATTTATTGAAGTACTACCGCTTAAATGTGGATACCAGGTTTTTGGATATCAGGGCAAAAACAAAACTGCCTGAATATAACTTAAAAGATGTTAAAGATTATATTAAAGATGAACGGAACTCACTAAAGATATTAACAAAACTAATACCACCTGATATCTTTAGTATTGAGGGGATATCAATTGTAACCTTAACTGATGTTACGGATGAGTATGCCCTGGAAACAGTCAAAAACCTCGTTATTGAACATAATGAGTCTCAGAATGGACAACATAGCAGGGATATAGCTACTGCGCTGAAAACCCTTGTAGGATCTGATGAAGTAAACTTTGGGATGCTACCTTATCTTAAATTAAACAAAAAACTGCTGATCAATGATCAATCAGGTTTTCAAAGTAAGGTAGTTCAGTTGGCAAAAGAAAAGGGTATGGATGATACTGAATATTCTAGCCTTATAGAAGACTATCTTGACCATCCGCGAACATTAATTTTTCCGGATATAGCAGACGAAGAACCGGAAGTTTACCCTATGCTTAGTCTGCTAGATGAGGTAGGTATTAAGTCGTATGCCTTGTTTCCGTTGTTTTATAATGGAAAACTTGTTGGAGCTCTTGAGTTATATACAAAAGATTCTACCAAATTTAATGGAAACACTCTTACAAAAATAGAGGCAGCGTTTCCTTTATTGGCTCAGCTCTTCCATAACATAATTATAGATTTTAATAACGAAATTCAGGATGTAATAACAGATAAGTTCACTGCTTTGCAGCCTTCTGTTCAGTGGCGTTTCCACGAAGCAGCCCTTAATTACATACAATCGGGTGCCAGAGACAGAAATCTGCCTATTGAACCTATTTTCTTTAGAAATGTATATCCGTTTTATGGAGCTGTAGACATTAGAAACTCAAGCATTCAACGTAATGCAGCAATTAGGAGGGATCTGTATGTACATTTCGAGATTCTTGAAGAAACACTTAATGCTGTGAGGAATACTGTTTCGGCTTGTAAGGAAAGCGATATACCCCTTGAAGCAGCAATTTGGAAATATAAAGATCTTGATGAGCTTTCAGATCGGGAAATCTTAAAAACGGAAGACTATTTGCAGAGACAAATACCAACCTCACTAAATCATCTGCGAGATACACATCCTGAAATAAAAAGCATAATAGATAGATATTTCATGCTTACAAGTGTTAACGGAAAAGTATTTGAAAACAGAGAACGCTACGAAAAAAGCATGCAAATGATAAATGTTGCGGTAACACGCCATC
>NZ_JBFTIZ010000461.1:0-3893 GCF_056395165.1 Pedobacter sp. 10L46_2 | reverse complement strand
GGCGTTTACATGTAAACAGGCGAACCTTGTATAATTGGTTTCGACAAAAGAAACTTCATACAGATGTGATTTTCGAAATCGGAAAGGTCATAAATTATGATTTCTCACATGATTTTGAAGGTGAACTCAATGGCTTTGGTTTCCAGGAAGACCTTACGGTACTTAAGAATGACATTCAATCAGATCATCCGGGATCAGTTTATTATTGGATGGAAAAATATATTGCCTTACTGGAAGACTATAAAAAATTGGTAAGAAAAAGCTCTTTATCTTGATAAAGGGCTTTTTTTATTTCTATTGCATACTATTAGTTAGTAAATTTAAGGTGTGATCCAACGCATCCACATGATCCCAGTTCTGATGACCAGTGATCACAAAGCTTGGATTGGGAAACTTTTGCTTAATCTTATTTATTGTTTTCACCCATTGGGTAAGATTGGCCTCCTGGGTATTGCCTAAGTCTTTTGCATCTGTACTTTTCACCAGGCAGCCCCCATAAAGTACTTTTTCTTTTTCAAACCAAACGACAATGTTGTCTTTGGTATGACCTTCTCCTGCATAGTATGTTTGAAGCTCGTATTGACCAAGCGATATCGTTGTATCTCTTTTAAAAGTAAATTCTGCTCGTTTCTTATTGCTTTCTTTTAAAATTTTGTCAGTTTKATCAGTTGTAAAGGTTTTAGCACCACTATTCTTTAAAAAATCTAACCCTCCAGCTCTATCCTCATGTGAATGCGTGGCAATCTCAATTTTAACCGTCTTATTATGTTTAACTTTTATGCTATCGAGTAGGGGTTGGAATTGAGAGGTGTCCCAGGGAGCATCAATCATCATCACCCCGTCATTGGTCACTACATACATGCCATTGGCCGGGGTAATAGTCCCCTTATACGAATTGTAGGATGTGAAAATATAAAAGTCGCCGGTTAAATGTGAAATTTTTAAACCAGGGCTTGATTGTCCGAAAATATTTGAAACAAAATAAAGCGAAAGAATGAAAGTAAACAGGTAGCGCATAATTAATATAATATATTAGGTATGAGTGCAAACGTTATTTTGATAAAAAAATTTTAAATTGCACCATTAGAAATCCAAAAATGAAAACATACATTTTAATAATATTGTTTTGCCTAGGTGTTAATACATTCGCAAACGCACAAAAAAAGATTCCAACTGCTCAAGAATTGACTGTTAAAAATATAGATGAGCTGAATGAAAGGTTAGAACTGAGTCCAACTCAGAAAAGTGTGATATATAATTACGTATTTGACATGTATCGCCAGCAACTGGAACTTGTGAAAAAGCAACAGGCGGGCTCATCTAAGGAAGAAGATGTAACCAGATTTTATAAGTTTCAAAATGAAACAAATGATAATATTAAAAATATTTTAAAAGGGAATCAGATAGCTGAATTTGATAAGTTACAAGAGGAGCGTTTAAACGGAGACAATAAGAAAAAGAAGGGAAAAAAGGGGAAAAATAAAGAAGAAGAGCCAGTAACCGGCATATCTGGACTTAAGTCGCAAAATTAACAGTTGTTAACTGTTTCTTTTTTCTTGAATTTCTCTTTACATCTGAATGTTGAAATAATTTAGCGGCTAATAACCAACCCTTCATGCGATTTTTTACTGTAATCCTGTTATTATCCCTTTCATTATCTTCGAATGCGACAGAATATGTAATTAAACTTGACCAACAGGATTATACTAATATTGGTAAGAAATTAGTCTATCTTGAAGATGCAACAGGCAAACTTAACTTTAAAGATGTTAAAGACCTGTATCGGGCAGGTAAATTTAAATCATCCAAAGAAAGTATACTTAATTTTGGTAACAGTAAATCCGCCTTTTGGATAAAGATAGTTTATCAAAACAATACCGGTTCAGGGAGCTTTCTTGTAGTTGATGTGCCAAATCTTGAGTTTGTCGATTGTTATATCATTGGCAGTAATGGTAACCTGCAGGTAATAAATTCTGGTAGCCTTAGTAAGGAAACTAAAGGTGTTATTGCGAATAATAATTATATATTTTCTTTACCCGAAACAGCCGGTGCTGAAGATTTAAACGAAGTCTATCTTCGGGTTAAAACAAATAATTTTATGCTGGTGCCTATTAAACTTGCAACACATGAGGCTTACATCGCACATTGGGGTACTGATAACATTATTTCTGTTTAATATTTTCTTATACATCAGTTTGCACGAAAAAATGTACCTCTTTTATGGGCTGTACCTTCTTGCTGGCTTTGTTTATTTAGTATTGTATTTAAGAGGCTATGGTTATTTGTTCGGTTACGATTTCAGAACAACAATATATAAATATCCCCATTTCTTTTTGGCATTGTCATCAATGTCGGGCATCTTGTTTTCATGGAAATTCCTGAATCTGCAAGTATTAATTCCTCGTATAAAACCAGTTTATTATATCATGATGGGTTTTGGATTTGCCTTGATGACTGTAAGCTTATTGGGGTATAAAAGCGTAGCGGCCTCTATGATACAATATACTGCGCTTTTCATTTCAGTAGGCTTAGCGATAGCAGGAATAATGTCATTGAGAAAAGGACACAGGCCTGCTAAGTTTTATATTATTGCATGGCTTTTTAGGGTAACAGGTGTGATTCTTGTGAACTTAAACCTATTCGGTGTACTGGAATTAAGGGATTATACTTTTCAGATTTTTCCAATTGCTACAACCATCGAAATGCTATTGCTGGCATTCGCGTTAGGAGACCGCTACAGCATATTGATTAACAACGAACGCGAGGCGAGAGAAAGTCTTATGAAGCTTGTACAAACCCAGAATCAAAGGCTTGAATATGTAGTTGAAGAACGGACCATAAAATTAAGTGAAACTATAGTTGAGCTTGAATCATCGAATAGGGTGAAGGATAAGTTGTTTTCAATTATTGCTCACGATTTAAGAACTCCATTTAATAGCTTGATAAGCATATTTTCACTGAAGGATATGGGAATGTTGAATTTTGAGGAACTGAAAATGTTGCTTAACGCAAACCGAAAAAATATAGACCAGATGAGGCTTACACTTGATAATCTATTATTTTGGGCAAAAGATCAAATGAAGCAGGTAAGTGTGCAATTTACAGAATTTGATCTCAAAAAGCTTTCTGAGGTTTTAATGTTGGTATATGAACCAATTGCACTGTCGAAGAATATTACTTTAGAGCTTAATGCAAATGATGAAAGTACCGTATATGCCGATGAGAATCAAGTGAGACTTGTTTTAAGAAATTTAATTGATAATGCTGTTAAATTTTCACCTGAGGACAATAAGATATCTATAAACCTTGTACGGCAAGCTAAGGGATTGAGAGTTGCAGTTCATAATGTGGTTTTAAATCCAATTGCTGCAAAAAATGCCATAGAGAGCGGGGAAGATGATAAACGCCAGATGCATACAATTGGCACCGCTAATGAATCTGGAACTGGTCTTGGGTTGCAACTATGCCGGGAGTACATGAAGGCAAATGGGAGTCAATTGCAACAGCGTATTGTAGGCAATGAAGTTGAGTTGTATTTTATCTTAACTGGCAGCAGTCCAGCTGCATAACTGTCCGTTTGCATATGGTAATTTTTTTCGCAAATAGTTGTTCATTTGCCTCATAACTCTTCACAAAAGCAATTGGCAGAAACTAAGCTTCCGCCTTTTAAATAGAAAAAAAGGCTGTTTTATAGTTGTTTTTTTATTTGGTACCATAACTGAGATACGCTTAAGTATAAAATACAACTATGAGAAACCACCGCAGACATACAAAGTCTCGCTTCTTAAGAGTAAGCATAGACCTGGAAGAATACAAAGAACAGGTCCGTTCTATCAAGCTAGCCAAAGCCATTAAGAATGTGTTGAGCTTACGCCAGATGTCTGTGGAAGAAT
>NZ_JBFTIZ010000460.1:0-2163 GCF_056395165.1 Pedobacter sp. 10L46_2 | reverse complement strand
CAACTACGCCGTTGCCGATGAATGCAATATGGTTTTAACCGGTTTTATAGGCTTCCTGGATCCGGCAAAACCATCGGCCAAGCCATCAATAGCAGCGCTTCAAAAACTAGGTGTAAACATTAGAGTACTAACAGGCGATAATGAAATTGTAACCAAAAAAATATGCCGCGACGTGGGTATACCGATAAACAGTATCCTGCTGGGCAATCAGATCGAAATCATGAGCGATGAGGAAATCATCAATCAAATTGATGACATCAGCATTATGGCCAAGCTTAGTCCAATGCAAAAATCACGCATTGTAAAATTACTACAGTTTAAAGGCCATACCGTAGGTTTTATGGGCGATGGGATTAACGACGCGCCTGCTCTTCGCAATGCGGATGTTGGAATATCTGTTGATACAGCAGTAGATATTGCTAAAGAAAGTGCCGATATCATTTTATTGGAGAAAGATCTGATGGTTTTAAGACAAGGCGTAATTTATGGTCGCCGCACTTTTGGCAACATCATTAAATATATAAAAATGACTGCCAGCAGCAATTTCGGCAATATGTTTAGCGTATTGGGTGCCAGTGCATTGCTCCCTTTCCTACCCATGCTACCTATCCATCTGCTGGTACAAAACCTGCTATATGATGTTTCTCAGATTTCTATTCCGTGGGACAGTATGGACAAAGAATTTATTGAAAAACCTCAAAAATGGAGTGCCAGGGGGATTAGCAAATTCATGATTTTTATAGGCCCTATTAGTTCGATTTTTGATTATGCAACCTTCGCGGTTATGTATTATGTTTTTTCAGCAAACACCATTGAAAAGCAAACGCTGTTTCAAAGCGGCTGGTTTATAGAAGGATTGTTATCGCAAACACTGATTGTTCACATGATCAGGACAAGAAAAATACCTTTTATACAAAGCTGGGCAACGGCTCCTGTAACAGCACTTACATCATTGGTAATGGTTATTGGCATATGCATTCCATTTTCGCCACTTGCCGAAAGTTTAAAAATGCAGGCACTGCCATTAAGTTATTTCCCATGGCTTATTGGAATACTGATAAGTTATTGTCTGCTTACCCAATTGGTAAAAGTTTGGTTCATTAAAAAATTCAATCAGTGGCTATAATTCGAAAAGAGATGAAAACAAAAAACAAATTAAATTACACACTCGGTTGCATCATAAGTGTAAGTTTATACGCTTGTAAATCTTTAGAAACCAATGGTGGTTTAACAACAAATATTATTTCTGTTCCTTGTAAAATCAGGCCTTCGGTTAAAGGTGTTCCGGAGCAGTTAAATACAAATTTTAGTGCGGCCTTGTACCTTGGCAGTAGAAAAGAAGGCGCAACGAATGGGTTTAGTTACGGTGCTTTCAGCGGTCTTAGTGCCATAACTGTAAATCCTCATGTTATGGAAGATAAGATTGATTACGAATATGATGGGCTTGCCTTAAGTAACGGCATTGCCGGAATATACGACAATAAGAAAATCAATATAGGCCTTGCCTTGGGCATCGACATGCTAACTGATAAAAACAGGGCAAACTGGATATATCAAGGCAAGCCCTGGATAGGGATCCTGTTTGGGATTACACTAAATTAATTCCTAACGCATTTATGTACACACCGGGAGCTATTGCTTTCGCAATTGCTTAACAATTGCTCAGGATCATCTTCGGGGTTCGTTCGGTTACAACCGAACCAACCCCGAAGATGATGCAACGTAACTGCGAACCAATCACGAGAGCAATAGCTAAGCAAGTGCTCAGCTATTAGTTCAATTTATCAAGGGGTTTTCTGTTTTTAACGGCTGAAGCTTTGTATTTGCTCGGAGAAAGTCCTGTTAATGACTTAAACTGTGCCGACAAGTGGGCGCTGCTGCTATATCCCATTTTAAAGGATATTTCATTCAGGTTCAATTCGCCGTACTCTAACAGTTCTTTTACTTTTTCTACTTTTTGCTGGATGATGTATTTCTCGATGGTTAATCCCTCTGATTCTGAAAACAATCTACTCAGGTAATTATAGTCTTTATTTAATTTATCGGCTACCAGATGCATCAGACTTTGATTAATCTCGCCCAGATCTGAATAGTGAACTAAATTGATTACTTCGTTCTTAATCTGCTCTACCAACTGGTTTTTTTCCTTTTCAATAAGTTCAA
>NZ_JBFTIZ010000459.1:0-2165 GCF_056395165.1 Pedobacter sp. 10L46_2 | reverse complement strand
GTCCTTAATGATGGAAGTAGCAGTCAGTTCATCGGATCTTACCAGATCCAAGGCGACAGATTAAAGATAACTACTACCGAAAAGCTGGAGCAGGAACAAGGAAAACCAGTTCAACGAACCCCTACGAATTACACACTCTACGAAAATGCCACCTTTAGTATTACTGGCGACATCCTTAAACTGAATTACACTAGCTACCCTGCCGACGCGCCGGTTAATACGCCCGCAAAATTCCGCAGACTGATCACGATTGATGAAGGTGGATTGACACCATAGGCTTACTAGACTGGAAAATCCGATGAAAGAAAACATTTTGTACACCTCCGTAGCTCCATTACTTGAATACTTTAATCGGTTAATCCCTTTAAGCAGAGAAGAAAAACAACTTGTAGCTGAACTATTTAAACCTCGGTTATACAGAAAAAGACAGTACGTTTTACAGGAGGGGGATGTTTGCTCTATTTTTAACTTTGTAGTACGGGGGTGTTTGCGGATGTATAAAATTGACGATAAAGGAAATACTCACATTATACAGTTTGCGACAGAAAATTGGTGGCTAATGGATATTGGTAGTTTCCATGGAAAAGAACCGTCAGAACTTAATATAGACGCAATTGAGGATACAATGGTACTTCATATAAGTTATAATGACCTCATCAACTTATATACAAAGGGGCCAAAATTCAATCTGATATTCAGAGTGCTGATCGAAAACAGCTTTGTTTCACTGCAAAAGCGACTATTACAAAACATCAGTTCTACTGCCGAAGAACGTTATCTGTCGTTTATGCAAGATTATTCCCACTTAAATAATCGCCTACCTCAGGTGCAAATCGCATCATTTATAGGGATTACTCCTGAATTTTTAAGCAGACTCCGTAACAAGCTTGTAAAGCCAAAATCTTAAACCAGATCAATACTATTTCTTGATGCAGTTCATTGGCATGTGAGCTCTTTCTGATGCAATTTTGTGTTATCAATTTAATATAAACTTTAAAAGAAATAACAATGACAAATACATCAAAAGTAGCCGTAATCGGCTTAGGAAACATTGGCCAGGCAGTTGCTGCCAACCTTTCAAAAGCAAACAAAGCTTTCATTGTAGCCGACAGAAATGTAGAGAAAGCAGAAGAATTAGCTGCTAAATTAGGTAAGTCTGCTGTGCCAAGTGATATTGCATCGGCTGTAAAAGACGCCAATATTGTGGTTTTGGCTATTCCATTTGGCGCGATTAAGCCATTTATCTCAGAATATTCAGGTGACCTGGAAGGCAAAATCATTGTTGATCCATCCAATCCTATTGCGCCAGATGGAAACGGTGGGTTTAATAAAATCATTGATCAGAACCAATCTGCCGGCGAAATTAATGCAATAGCGCTACCTAAAAATGCAAAATTGGCGAAAGCGTTAGGAACATTGGGTGCTGCTTCGCTTAGCGGAGCCGCTTATCAATCTCCAGAAAAATCAGTATTGTTTTATGCAACAGATGATACAAACATCGATGCTGATGTAGAAGAATTAATTAAAGACAATGGATTTGATCCGGTTCGGGTAGGGGCAATCAATCAGTCAATTCGTATCGAGGTATTCGGTGATCTTCACGAATTCGGTGCATTGGGAAAAACTGTTACGGCATCGGAGGCAAAAGCCAAAATCTAATCTTGAACTACCCACATCTGGTCCTTAGTATGCCAGATGTGGATAGTTAGATAATTAGATAAATTACCCCTTTGCGGCGTCTTCCAAATCTTTGATAATGATCTTGGTCATCTTCATCATAACTTGCATTACGCGTTGGGCCTTTTCTACATCTTTATCTTGTAATAATTCCCCTAGTATAGCAGGCGATACCTGCCACGACAAACCAAATTTATCTTTTAACCATCCACACTGCGATGTTTCACCACCTCCAGCTACAAGGCTTTTCCAGTAGTAGTCAATTTCTTCCTGTGTATTGGCCTCAATAGAAAAAGAGACTGACTCGTTAAATTTGAACTGTGGACCTCCATTTAATAGTATAAACTGTTGATCTTCTATTTCCATATCGACAGCCAGTATTTCACCGCCAAAACCAGGTGCGTCTTTTGGATAATAGCTGGCATTAAGTACTTTTGAGTTTTTAAATACTGAGGTGTAAAAGTCAATTGCCTCTTTAACATTATGGT
>NZ_JBFTIZ010000458.1:0-2167 GCF_056395165.1 Pedobacter sp. 10L46_2 | reverse complement strand
ATTATGAAATAATTGAATTTGACCCTCTCAGGGTCGGCTACAGAAAATTTTAACTAGAAAAACTTCTTACAACTTAATGAAAATGGGGCAATTCATGATTTATGAACTGCCCCATTTTTGTAAAGGACTTTTTCAGTGCCCTCGAATTTTCAATCGGGTCTTTTTATACTTTCAATTCTTCTTATAAAGAGTCTATTATTATAAAGATTCTATTGTAGCTTTAATCGTTTTCTCTAAAGCACGCTGTATTGATTCTTTGTATGCAATGAAATTAGCCTGGCGAGTTTCGTCTGAATCGCTCTCTCTAAGAGACCTTTTGCCAGCTTTTACTTCCTGTAATTCATTGGTGTATAGATCACTAAATGTTTCCGGCTCTTTATTTTTTAGAATCCTTACAGTATGCGAGTACTGCTCATGAATATCGATTAGAATTCCTAAATTCTTCTCGTCATAAATGCTTATGCCGACTATTTTTGTTGATAGCTTTTCAAGCTTTCCTCTTTCTTTCGCGTAACCCATAATTGTTGCAATATACCAGTTCTGGTTCAGAATTATACTATAGGTGTTATTGTGAAAGATAATGTCGGCAATTTGACAATTGAATATCAAGAGTTTAGAATTCTCTTTTTATCTTTGAACCCTAATACTTTACCAATGAGAACCGCTAAATTACTAACCCTCAATATACTGTTGCTTTTTAGTTTATTAATCACAGCAATAGTAAATCCTGTACCTGCATATGCTCAGGTAGTTGATAAAAGTGATCCTTCACCTTTAAAATTTCCAACTCCAAAAGGAATTGCCAATCTGCTTTTTTATTTACAGAGAGATCCTAACACCAACACAATCATCTGTGAGTTAAATGCAGATAAAAATGGAGAGGTAGACAGAAAAGAACCTATTCTAGTGTACTGGATTCGTTATGGGGATGAGGGCGAGAAAAAGGATTTAAGCTACATCCAAAAGAAATTTGCATATGGTATTCAGGCCAAAGAGATAGGTAAAGACCACTATGAACTAAGGTTTGTTTCGCATAAAAAACTGCCGATGTATTTGCTTAAATCTGAGAACGACAAGAAGTTCCACGTTTATGTAACGGTTAATAACAAAAAGATTCAGCTCGACAGGATTTTTGTGAGGATTGAAGGTGGTTCTTTTTGGTTGCCAAATGTTAAATATGTGGAATTAAAAGGCATAAATACAGAAAATAATGCTGCGGTTTTAGAAAGAATTAAAGTTTAGCTGCTCTTTAAACTGTACTTTCCTACTTCCGATCCATCGTCTTTAAGCATTACTAAATCCAGTGTTTTACTGTCGGCTTTTACTTTAATAAGCGTACGCTTTCCTTCCTGTGGCCCGCCGCCTATGATAACAGGGTAGGGGTGTTCTGCAGATGGTGGCCAAACGCCGTAGGTATGTGTATGTCCGGAAATTACAATGTCTGCCTTATACTTTTTAAACAGCGGCGCAAAGAGTTCTCTGCAATGCATTGGTCCATGCCAATCACCGGAATGATATAGGGGAATATGCATCATAACCACACGGAATTTTGCCTTCTTGTAAGCGCTTGATTTCATGATTTCTTCCAGCCATTTCGCCTGTTCTTTGCGGTAGCCATCAAAGTCTACTATTCCGGCATAAACGGGGTGATCATCAGGCTTGTCTTCGCCAGTATCTAATACGATATTGAAAACCGGGCCCCATTGGTAAGCGAAATATCCTTTGTCGTTTTTAGTAGAAAAATAATCTTTCAGTTCACGAGAAAACTTGCCTCTGGTTTCGTGATTGCCGCGGACGAACATAAACGGTTTTGTGCTTGCAAATACATCTGTAGATGGATTAAGCATGTGGTCTATGATCTGCTGTTCGTCTTTCTGAAAATCAAAAATATCGCCGTTGAAAAATACGTAATCGTAATCCTCGTTGTTTAATTTTAGCAGATGCGGGATTGATGCCGGGCGATCATGAATATCGTTTAGTATAAGCCATGAAACTGCCTCAGGATTTGCTTTTGGTGTGCTAAAGGAATAGGTTTCACTAGAGATGGTTTCTCCATATTTTAAGGAATAGGGCTGAAAGTCTGTGATTTCTTTAGATAATACACGGTAGCTGTATTTTGTGCCTGGTTTAAGGTCTTTTAATTTAACAAAGTTTATTCTGTTGTGGG
>NZ_JBFTIZ010000457.1:0-2180 GCF_056395165.1 Pedobacter sp. 10L46_2 | reverse complement strand
GCTTGTACCTGTGCTTCGTATTTCGATAGAACCTGATCCACAAAACCAGCCAGTTCATCACTATTTTCTTCAATTAGCAAGCTATGTTCAGTAGCCAGTTTATTTACATCGGCACCCGCATTATTAACGATTAAAGGCAACAGCTGTTGCAATGCAATTTGTTGGGTGATCTTTTTATTATCTACCAGGTTAATTACGTCTGCGAGTTGCACAGGACTAACTTTAAAGCCTGATATTGTGATCTCTTGTTCACTTAACAAAGCTCTGATAGATCCGGTAAGCCAGTTCACCAGGCTCTTTGTATTTTTAATTATAGGCAATGCCGAATTAAAATAGGTAAGCAAGTCAATATCTTCAGCAAGTAATGTAGCTTCAGATGCGTTAACTCCATAATCTTTTACCAGTCTTTTAGAGATCTCCGAGGGTAGTTCAGGCATTGTGGCCTTTATCTGCTCCAGCCACTCATCAGAAATATGTACGGGCGGCAAATCCGGATCCGGAAAATACCTGTAATCATTGGCTTCTTCCTTGCTCCGCATTGGCGATGTTGTACCTTCTTCAGCATCAAAGTTCAATGTGCTCTGTACAATCCTTCCTCCGGTGGCTACAACCTCTTTTTGCCTGTTAAACTCAAAATCCATTGCCCTGCGCACGTTTCTTATGGAGTTTAGGTTTTTTACCTCGCAGCGCGTTCCAAATTCTGTTGCACCAACCTCACGGATAGAGATATTTGCATCACAACGCAAACTTCCTTCTTCCATATTGCCATCACTCACATTTAAATGACGAACCAATTTCCTCATCTCTGTTAACAGCGCAGATGCTTCTTCTGAACTTCTGATATCAGGTTCTGTAACAATCTCTATTAATGGAACCCCTGCCCTGTTTAGATCTACATAAGAGTATTGATCATTCTGATCATGCATACTTTTACCGGCATCCTCTTCCAGGTGTATCCTGTTAATTCCGATGCGTTTTTCTTCACCATTGCTTAGCGTTACATTCAGATAACCATTCTGACAGATGGGCTTGTTATCCTGAGTAATCTGATATCCTTTAGGCAAATCGGCATAGAAATAATTCTTTCTATCAAAAAAATTGAGCTGGTTAATTGTGCAATTTAAGGCCAGGCCCATTCTAACGGCTTTAGCAACCACCTCTTTATTCAATTTAGGCAAAGCGCCTGGTAATGCCAGCGAAACAGCAGAGATATGCTCATTAGGTTTTGCTCCGAAAGAAGCACTATCCGACGAGAATATTTTTGTTTGTGTGTTTAATTGTACGTGGATTTCTAAACCAGATACCAATTCGAATTCTGATGGAGAAACTGCAGTTTTCGTACTCATTTATATGCAATAATTAACTTTATTCAACATGTATTTAAGATACAAACATAACCATTTATGCGTTATTAACACAGATTTGTAGCCAGAATTATACTTATGGCACAAACTTTGGTTTTAATACATCACACACAAATAATAAATCAATTCTATGAAAAAACTATTTTTATTGGCGATGCTTGGATTTGCATCAATAATAGCTGCAACAGCACCTGCAAAGGCGCAAGTAAACATTAGTGTTAACATAGGCTCACAGCCGCAATGGGGACCAAGAGGCTATGATTATGTAGACTACTATTACATGCCCGACATTGAGAGTTATTACTATGTACCAACCAGGCAGTTTATTTACCTAAACGGAAACAGGTGGGTTCATTCTCGTTCACTGCCACATAGATACAGGGGTTACAACTTATACTCTGGAAGAAAATACGTAATTAATTCGCCAAGACCATATCATAACCACAATGCGTATAGGGTTAAATATGGCAGACATGATAACTGGAAAGGGAATAGAAGACATTACACTGAAAGATATCGTGAAGATAGACACTATGATAATGGCAGAAGACAATACAGAGAAAGAGGTAATGACAGAAGACGCGACAACAGGCATTACGAAAACAAAAGGGAAAGAAGAGATCCGGGTATTGAAAGAATAATCAGACCAAGAGGGTAAAAGCTTTTCATCACTCGTTATGCTGAAGAGCACCCGTCATCCTGAATTTATTTCAGGACCTCGCACAAGCAAGGCTTTCTTTCTCTTGAGGGGGGCTGAAATAAATTCAGGATGACGGGCGCGTTCAAACTGATGTGTTTAAACTAATACATTCAAAC
>NZ_JBFTIZ010000456.1:0-2189 GCF_056395165.1 Pedobacter sp. 10L46_2 | reverse complement strand
AGGTGGTGGTCTTTTGCTTTTTGATCGAAAGACGGGTAAAATAATTACACGTTATACCACAGAAAATGGACTGTGTAACAATTCCGTACTCAGCCTGCTCGATGATCAGAAGGGTAATCTATGGATCAGCACTTATAATGGGATTTCTAAATTTAACATTGCAAAAAAGGAGTTTACAAATTTTTATCAGAGTGACGGTCTTCAAAGTAACCAGTTTCAGATCAATTCAAGTCTGAGGCTAAAATCTGGAGAGATGGTATTTGGGGGGATAAAGGGATTTAATATTTTTCAGCCTGCAAGTATTGTCCCTGTTAACAATGCGCCCAATCTGTTGCTAACAGGACTCAACATTGATAATGTACCAGTTGAACAGCATCCTTCTTTTGTAAAAGAAAGTAAGAGTGGCAGGGTTCTGGAACTTAAGGTTCCTTATGATAAGGCAGTGTTTTCTTTTGAATTTACTGCGCTTGAATATTCTGCCTCCGATAAGATTTCGTACGCCTACTATATGGACGGATGGGACAGGGACTGGAATAAAGCAGGGAATTCGCGCACAGCTACTTATACCCATATGGATGAGGGTAGTTATGTTTTTAAAGTAAAAAGCACCAATATCGAGGGTGTTTGGAACAGTAAGCAAATCAATTTAAAGATTGTTGTATTGCCACCATGGTATCGTACCTGGTGGGCATACCTAATTTACTTCAGTGCAGTTGCGGCTTTAGTGTATCTGTATTTTCTCTATCAATCCAGACAAACTAAACTTACTTATGAAGTTAAAATAGCAAATCTCAGTGCAGAACGCAAAAAAGCCGAGTATGAAGCGGAAGTGGCAAAACATGAAAAAGAACGTCTTGAACATGAAAAAGAGCGTGTAATTAATGAGAATGAAAAAGAGTTGAATGAAAAAAGGCTGTCTTTCTTTACAAATATTTCCCATGAGTTCAGAACCCCATTAAGCCTGATCATCAATCCTGTTAAGGATTTGATGAAAAAGTCAGAAAACCGATCTTCTGAGGACATTAAGGAACTCGGTTTTATCCACAGAAATGCAAGAAGAATGCTGAGTCTGATTGATCAGCTCTTGCTTTTTAGAAAGGCCGAAGCGGGGTTTGACCATATTAGGGTTTCGAAATTAAACTTATATGATTTGTGTCAGGAGGTATATCTGTGCTTTACCCAGCAAGCAGCTTCAAGAGCGATTCAGTACGAGCTTATCTTCGAAAATAAAGCACTGGAAATTTTTGCTGATCGTGGGAAACTGGAAATTGTTTTGTTTAACCTGATATCGAATGCACTAAAATATACCCCTTCCGGTGGTGCCGTTTTGATCGAAGTAACAGAAACAACTGAAGATGTACTCATTAAAGTGGAAGATAACGGTTCTGGTGTTCCTGCCGATGCAGGCGATCAATTGTTCGAACGTTTTTACCAGGCCATACGAAAAGATAATTCCGCTAAACCGGGCTTCGGAATTGGTTTATTCCTGGCCAAACAATTTACAGACCTGCATAGTGGGCAATTAAGTTATACCAGTGAGCTGGGTAACGGCACCTCATTTTACCTTTCATTGTTAAAAGGACAATCGCATTTTCCGGAGGTTATCGCAGACCTGGATAATCAGGGTGAATCCGTCTTATTTAATGAAATGCTTGGCGAAGTGGATGCATTTTCAGATGAGTTTAATGCAGATGAAGAGGTAGAACTGATTAGTGATAAACAAAGTATCTTAATAGTTGATGACGAAGCAGATATCAGAACCTATATTAAAAGTGTATTCAAATCAGATTACCTGCTTTATGAAGCGGAAAACGGGACTGATGGACTGAAACTGGCTACAGAGAAATTACCTGACCTGATCATTACTGATTTCAGGATGCAGGGCATTGATGGAATAGAGTTTTGTGAAAAGATAAAGAATGACCCCGCATTATCATATATTCCCGTCATATTACTTACCGCAAGTGCTTCCGCAGACATAAAGCTAAAAAGTATGGAGGGTGGTGCTGATGACTATATCAGCAAACCATTTGAAAAAGAATACCTGGTGGCCCGTGTGGCAAATCTTTTGAAAAACAGGAATAACCTGCAGCGGTATTTTTATAATGAGATTACGCTTCAATCAAATAACCTGAACATATCCGAAGCTTATAAAGAATTCCTGGAAAAGTGTCTCATCATTGTTGAAC
>NZ_JBFTIZ010000455.1:0-2208 GCF_056395165.1 Pedobacter sp. 10L46_2 | reverse complement strand
CCCTCAGAAACGGGACCAACCACCGAAAGTTATTATACCACAGCAGCCGAAGTAAATGGTGCCACAGGACTTTTGTACAATTCTGTATGGAATGACTGGTCTGACAAAGCCTTTATATCTGTAGGTGATGTGCTGGGTGGTACCGTAACCGGAGTGCAGGGCAATGCACAATACAACTCATTTTATAATTTTAATATCCAAAGTACAGATGGTTTAGTAATGGACACCTGGAAGTCTTGCTATAAGGCAGCCGGACAGGCATCTGTACTGATTCATACTTTTATGAATAAAAAAACTCAGGTGGCCGATCCTTCCTACCTGGATGTAGGTATAGCCGAAGCCAAGTTTATCCGTGGGTTTGCGTACTTCTATATCGGCCGTGCTTTTGGTGATGCGCCAATAGTAGAAAACCCGGTAGATCTAACCAAAGCCGGGGCGCCTGCAACACCAAGATACCTGCAAAAAGATGTATTAAAGTTTGCACTTGAGGACCTTAAGTTTGCAGAAGAAAACCTGCCCGAAATAGCAACTCAGGATGGTCGGGTTAATAAATATTCAGCAAAAGGGATGATGGCCAAAATCTACCTTTACTTAAAGGACTATGAAAACGCAAGGTTAAAAGCCAAAGAGGTTATAGACTATGCAACATCAACCAAAAGAATAGGCCTGAATCCTGATTTTCAGGGCATGTTTACCTCCTCAGACATCGCCAACAAAAACAACAAAGAAATGTTGTTTTCATTAAGATGGTTAGCTGCTATGGGATGGAACGGAGGAAACAGGTACATGCTTTACGTAGGTCCGCAACCTTTGTTAAAACCAAAACCAACAGGAGGAAATGGTTATTCAGCAGTGGTTCCGTCGTTCGACATGTTAAATGCTTCAACAGGTTATGCTACCGGCGACCGTAGAAAAGGATGGTCGGTAATGCAGCAGGGCTTTCATAAAGCCGATTGGATCAACGACAATTTCCCTAACGGATTTACTTATGATACTACAGGGATAACAAGCGATTTTAAAATTCAAACAGGCACCCGCTCCAATATTCAGAAATATGTTGTAGGACCAAACAGAAGCGCTGAAGTAGTAACTTCCGACAGTCATAACAGCATTTCTACTTATATTCTTCGCTATGCTGACGTATTGCTGATTTATGCAGAGGCAGTAATGGCCGGAGGAGGATCTACCAGCGATGCTACCGCTTTAAGTGCCTTTAACGAAGTACATAACCGTGCTGGTCTGGTAAGTTTAACCAACATCACGCTTGATGATATCTTACACGAGCGTAAAGTAGAGTTCGCATTTGAAGGCGACTACTGGTTTGACATCCAAAGACAAGGATTTGCTAAGGCACAGCAGATGATAGCCGCACAGGAGCGTGGTACATTAGGTGGTAACGGCCAGTTAACCAGCTTTAAGGCCACACTTACTTCGGCAAAGCAGTTGTACCTTCCGGTACCACAACCAGAAACAGTTATTAATCCTTTACTGCTTGAACCTGCAGTAGCTTATTATAAATAGATATGAAAACTATTAAAAATCTAAAGATATTCCTGCTGGCATGTATGGCAGGAGCATTAACCMTAACAGGCTGCACAAAAGAAGAGCAGTCGAGCAGCAAAGCGTCCAATAGTCCGGTGGCCAATAAGCTTGATCCGGAAAGGGCAAGCGGAAATACTGTACTCACCTTAACCGGAAGCGGCCTGGGCGATATGACCAGTATTGTTTTTGAAAAAGGGAATGTACCTGCTTCATTTAACCCGACGCTAAATACAGATAATGCATTGATATTTAGAGTGCCTGATACTGCAAATGGTGGTGCCCAAAACATCATTTTAACAAACAGACTTGGAGTTCAGCTAAAAGTGCCATTTAATGTTGTTGCTTTGCCTTTGGTAAATACAGCCTCTAACTATAATTTTATTGAAGGCACAGAAATTACCCTGGTTGGAAACAACCTTGAGGATGTAACCAGCATAACGCTGGATGGCGCAGCGGCCGAGGCCAGTATCGTATCTCAATCCAAAAAAGAACTGGTAATTAAAATGCCTGCAACTACGGTAAACAGCGCAAAACTAATACTTACCAACTCTACCGGGCCAATTACCACAAATCAGGTATTTGTGAATCTGGATAAAGCCTATAAGATCTTTACAGATGATTATGGTAATGGTTTCGAAAACGGATCATGGGGCCCCGCTTCAATAT
>NZ_JBFTIZ010000454.1:0-2215 GCF_056395165.1 Pedobacter sp. 10L46_2 | reverse complement strand
GATTAGCGGGTCATCATAATTGATCACAAAAACACAGGCTATTTCACCATCCGCCATAATCTTGTACTGCCTCTTTTCATCAATCTCTTTTTTAACAAGCGATCTTTCAAAGCCTTTCCAATAATTAATGGTTTGTTTCTTTTGATACTCAGTAGCATCATCATAAATTTTAAAAATAGAATCTAAGTCTTCCTGGGTGCTATGTAAAATGGTCATATCGGTACTGTTAAAATAATAACACAAAATTCAACAATATAATTACACCAACACAGATACAATTTTATTAAATTTGACCAATACAGTTTTAAACTATGGAATTAAAGCAAGCCCCCAAATCAGAGCCATACTTATATCTTCAAATTGCTGCCCGCATCGAAAAGCAAATTATGAATGAGGTGTTAAAAGCAGGTGATAAGCTTCCATCCGTAAGAATGCTCTGCAGAGAACTAGGCCATAATATGAGTACCGTTACACAGGCTTATTATGAATTGGAGAGCAGATCGCTTATTGAAACCAGACCAAGATCAGGGTATTATGTTTGCGTACCTCCTAAAAAACGTTTAGCCGTACCCGAAACAAGTAAACCTTCGTCCGGATCTGTTCTGCATAGTCAGGACGATCTTATTACCCGCGTTCATCAAGACAGTGCAAACCCAAAAATAACACTGCTTTCGTTAGGTGTGCCTCACAAAAGCCTTCTCCCTATCGCAAAATTAAACAAGGGGATGATACAAGCCATGAGAACTCTTGATAGCAGCGGTACAGCTTACGACCAGGTACAAGGAAATGACAAGCTTAGAAGAGAGGTTGCCAAATGGTCTCTTTCATGGGGTGGCGATCTGGATGATACAGATATTATAACAACCGCAGGTTGTATTAACGCTGTTGCTTACTGTTTACTGGCCACAACAAAACCGGGAGATACGGTAGCAATTGAAAGCCCTGCTTATTTTGGCATCCTTCAGCTCACCCAAACCATGGGGCTAAATGTTCTGGAACTCCCTACAAATGCAACTACAGGCATAGAACTTGAAGCTTTAAAAAAAGCGCTAACGACGAACAAAATCAAGGTTTGCCTATTGGTTAGCAACTTTAATAACCCTTGCGGCTCTTCTATGCCTGCCGAGCATAAAAAAGAGGTAGTTAAATTACTGGAGCACTATAATGTACCTTTAATTGAAGACGATCTTTATGGCGATCTTTATTTTGGAGCCAACAGGCCAACCACCTGCAAAACATACGACGAAAGTGGATTAGTGCTTTATTGTAATTCTGTATCTAAAACACTTGCGCCCGGTTATAGAGTAGGCTGGGTTGCCCCAGGAAAGTTTAAAGACAAGGTGATGAAGTTAAAATCGAGTCACGCACTTTCGTCTACCACAATCACATCAGAAGTTGTTGCAGATTTTCTAAAGAATGGACGTTACGAGAATCATTTAAGAAAAATACGCCAGATACTTTATAACAACAGCCTGAAGTATAGCAGCGCTATAGCCAATTATTTCCCCGAAAACACACGGGTAAGCAGACCTGATGGAGGATATTTCTTATGGGTAGAGCTGAATAAAGATGTTAGTACACTTGATTTGTATGAACGTGCAATAAAACACAACGTAAGTATTGCTCCAGGCCGAATGTTTAGTTTAAAACAACAATTCGACAATTGCTTAAGGTTAGGTTTTAGTCTTCAATGGAGCGACGAAGTGGAAAAGAAAATTAAGCTGTTGGGGATGCTGGTTAATAAGGGCTAAATCGAATACTACGACGAAATGGTTTGTCCTTCAAGCCAGGCCTTAAAACCGTTTACCCTTTCCCTGCTTATAATGGCCTCAACCTCAACAGCGGGCGACAACTGCAAAATAAACCTGCTATTATAATAGGTAGTAATTTTTTTTATCGCATCAATATGAATAATCAGTTTCCTGTTGATTCTGAAAAACAGGTTCTTATCAAGTAATTTCTCAATCTGATCTAAAGAATAATCCAATGGAATCTTTTGATCAGTCATTGTAGTGGCCCAGGTTAACCCATCAGCAAAGTAAATATGGGCAATATCCTTAGCTTTCACATAAATAAGCTGATTGTTAATTTTACCTATAAAACGTGTATTCTCCCGCTTGGAAAACTCTTCTGCAATTTTAGAAATGTTAACCCCGGAATTAGCCGGAAGCTTAAAATATTCATACTTCTCCATTGCCCGCTTAAGGTCTTTTAC
>NZ_JBFTIZ010000453.1:0-2226 GCF_056395165.1 Pedobacter sp. 10L46_2 | reverse complement strand
CCACCCTTCCGGATGATCCTAAACCAAGCCCCATTGGGTTGTTGATTATTGCCAATACACCTTCTACCCATTGCTGAAGGTGTCCGATACTGGAAGGGTCACTAAAATCAATGGTGTTAACCAGAATTTGAATGATACCCTCATGATTTTGTTCAAATTGCCAGAATAAATAAGCCACATAAATTGCCACTGCACAAAAGCCAAGGTGAATAATGTGGGTTATTGCTTTTCTTTTGGTGAGCAATGCGTATACATAAGTTACCACGAAATAACTGGCCAATGGTGCCCTTGATAAGGCGAAAAGTATGGCTAAAAAGGAAGCGCCTAATCCCAGCATTCCTACGGTATTGATTCTAAATTTATTGTTGTCAGTAGTGTATAGGCCAGCTATAACAGCCAACGAAATTATGGAAGCCGCCGCAAGCTCAAGCGGGTTGGTGAAAAAGCTGGCGAAACGCCTGTAGCCACTGTCAGAATCAAAAGTTGTACTGATTCCGTACTGTCCGCTAGGCTCAGCGTTAAAAAAATAATAATTGTATTCGGCATAGCCGGTGCGCAATTGTAACTGCTGGTACATCAGGAGCTCTACTACCAGCACAGCTCCGGCTGCGATGGTGAGCAGCACCAGGTAATTAAAATATTTATTGATGTAGACCTCTTTTGCATCGATGGTACGCCCAACAAAGTATACCATAATATAAAAGGCCGTACTTTTAAGCGCAATCAGTCGGTCGAACAGCCCCTGTTCACCTATCGGCAGCAATGCATACAGGATCAGGTACAGCAAGAAGGCCATTATGGTATAATCGATCAGGTGAAACCGGGGTCGATATTTTAAGTTAGCCAGATTTAAAAGGAGCACACCAAATATCAAGGCCTCTTTAAAAAATTGCATGGTTGGAATGATGCTTTTTAGTCCCAGCATAAACGTAACCGACATGGTGGTGGTGTAGATCGAGAGCCCGAAGATCATGAACAGCAGCAAGCCGCTGGCATTTCCCCTTAAGATCTCTCTTACTGCCATTATAAAAGAACAAATAAAGATCAGGGGAAAAATAAACATAGTTAGCTCTTTGTTGAATTTATGGTTTCGATGGCCAAATTAAGTTTTTCGGAGTGAAAAATCCATCTTTCAATCCTTTAAATAAATATTCCGCTTTTTTATTTCTTCCCTTTAGCTTAAAATAAGAATATAAGGCAAGGTAGTAGGGGGCATTGTACAAAAATACCAGGGGATAGAATAATGGCTTGCCATATCCACGCAAAAACCAGATCTTGTTTCTATTTACATAGTAGTGAATAACAGGACTTAAAGTGCCCTCATTGGTTTCCTTCTCTTTTCCGGAAGCGCCGGCCTCATGGTACATTTTGCAGGAAGGAAGGTAATGCAGTTCATACCCTTGTGCGCGGAGCCGGAAAGAGAGTTCCACATCTTCATAATATAAAAAGAACTCCTTGTTAAAGCCTCCGGTTTGCTTTAATACCTCGTTTCTTATCAGGCAACAACAGCCCGTAACCCATTCTACCTTTTTATAATCCTGTTCATCTGATGATTCAGAAGTATTCTTTTTGTTATAGGTAAACCCAAGTACAAAGTTTACATACGAATCCCCGTTCCAGATCTTGTTTCTGTCGTGCATCCAATAAATGGCAGGCTGAACCGCAGCAGCTTGGGGATGGTTTTGCATGTGCTGCAGCATTTTGCTGATGATGTCGCTATCAACCAGCGTATCCGTATTCATGATCAATGAGTAGGTATAGCCCTTACTGATGCTGTAATCAATTGCACGGTTGTTTCCTTCTGCAAAACCCAGATTTTCTTTATTGTCGAGATAAACGAGCTCGGGAAATTGACTTTGCAAAAGTTCCAGAGAACCATCTGTAGATCCGTTATCAGTTACAATGATGTCAAAATGATCAGGGTTGCAATATTCAAGTACAGATTTTATGCAATCAGTGGTGTACTCCGGAGTATTCCAGTTGAGCAGGATCAGGGCTACAGGTTTAGACATTTTGGATGGCGGGTTTCTTTACCACATATTGATACATAAATAAGGCGCAAAGTTCAATAATTACTGTAAATGAACCAAACCATTTATAATTGGCATAATGTAAGAACAGGAATGCAAGAGCCACAGAAAATGCAAACATGATCATTGCGATCCTGAAAATGTAAACACTATTATTTTTGAGCAGTTGATCTAGTACATTTAATACGTTTAAAGC
>NZ_JBFTIZ010000452.1:0-2254 GCF_056395165.1 Pedobacter sp. 10L46_2 | reverse complement strand
CCACTACTGGAAAGCACCACATCTCTGACAAGTTCAGCAGGGATACGATAACGCGGCGCTCTTGCCAAAAGAATGTTATCCGGATCGGTCTTCAGTTTTTCCGGAGAGACTACAGCAGATTGTCTATAGGTTGCAGACAATGCTATTTGCTTAACAAGGCGTTTGATGTTCCACCCATGGTTCATAAAATCAACCGCAAGCCAGTCGAGTAATTCGGGGTGCGAAGGTAACTCTCCCTGCATCCCAAAATCTCCCGAAGTTTTAACAATACCTCGTCCAAAAAACTCTTGCCATACCTGATTTACAAATACTCTTGAAGTAAGCGGATTTTTCTTATCGAATAACCATTGCGTTAACCCAAGTCTGTTTTTAGGGTATTTATCACTAAATGAAAGTAATGATTTAGGCGTTCCGGCTTCCACCACCTCACCATGCGCATCATATACACCCCTTTTTAGTAAATAGGTTTTTCTAACTGTATCCTGATCACCCATTACTGATACGATTAATTTATTCGTATCCTGCTTATTTACAAACTTCAATATTTCTTTAACATCAGCATTGCTAATTTCCATCAGCGGTTTTTTTGCATAAGTCTCCGGGCCGCCAACAACAGACTCAATTCCTACTTCTTTTACATTGTTAAAAAAAGCAAATACCTGGTAGTATTCCTTTTGCGAAAATGGATCGTACTTATGATCATGACAATGAGCACATTCCAGCGTAACACCTATAATGGCTTTCCCAAAAGTATTGGTGCGGTCAGTAACATACTCAACCCTATATTCTTCATCAATTACACCACCTTCTTCTGTTATTTTATGATTCCTGTTAAAACCTGTTGCCAAAAGCTGTTCTTTCGAGGCATTTGGCATCAAATCTCCGGCAAGCTGCCAGGTCACAAATTGATTATAGGGCATATTTTCATTAAAAGCATGAATAACCCAATCTCTCCAAGGCCACTGACTACGGTAATTATCATCCTGATACCCGTGAGAATCAGCATATCTGGCAACATCTAACCAGTGCAATGCCATCCGTTCCCCATAAGCTGGACTTGATAGTAGCGACTCCACAACCTTCTCATATGCGTTACTACTGGAATCAGCAAGAAATTTATCCATCATCTCAATAGAGGGTGGCAAACCGGTAATGTCAAGACTAGCACGCTTTAATAACCTTTCCTTATCCGCTTCGGGGTTAGGTACTACTCCTTTATGTTCCAGTTTATCAAGCACAAAATAATCTATCTCATTTTTCACCCATTTAGCATCCTTAATCTTAGGCATTTGGGGAGCTTTAGGAGGAGTAAAAGCCCAATGCTTTTCGTATTTAGCTCCTTGCTTAATCCATTTCTCTATTATAGAAATCTCATTAGCAGTCAATTTTAGATTTGAGGACTTCGGAGGCATCATATATGCCGTATCCTTTGTGGAAATCCTTAAAAACACTTCAGATGCATTAGGTTTAAAAGGTACAAGGGCATGCGCTGATGGATTTTCTTTTAACGCCTTATAGGCTTCCTCAGCAATATCTAATCTTAAATCTGCTTGTCGTTTATTCGCATCGGGGCCGTGACAGATAAAGCACTTATCAGAAAGAATTGGCCTGACATTGAAATTGTAACTGATACTATCAGGCAACTGTTCTTCGGCTACCTGATTTGAAGATGAGCTGTTACATGCCTGTATAATATACACAATAGCAAAAAACGTCAGCAGTAAATAAAAAAGCCTACGGTACATACAATATCTATTTGGTTTCAATTGTACAGACAAGCTTTCACTTGTCTGCTTCTATAAATTTAGAATAAATACTTTAAATACCAATTATTATTTTCTTAAAAAGCAGAATATGAAATTTTTATTGATTAAATTGTTGTAGAATATATCACTCTAAATACAACAAAAAATGAATGCAGAATTTAACGATGTACCGCTGATAAAAAATTCAGAAAAAAATAGATTTGAGCTCAAAACAGATAATTATCTGACTTTTATAGATTACAAGGAGCATGGTAAAAAGATATGGCTGATCCATACTGAAGCACCCGAAGAACTTAAAGGAAGGGGAACTGCAACTGCAATAGTTGAGAAAACATTAGCTTACCTGGAAGACAACGACTATAAACTCATCCCTCTATGTCCATTTGTAGTAACATACCTAAAAAGACACACCGAATGGAACAGAATTTTAGATGAAGGTGTACCCCCTTTTTAAGCCTATTTTATAACGTATTTACTTCCTTTAACAG
>NZ_JBFTIZ010000451.1:0-3828 GCF_056395165.1 Pedobacter sp. 10L46_2 | reverse complement strand
CGTCGCCACTAATTTCGGTATTAAACAAATTAGCCGCAGAGCTCTGAAAACTTTTTATTTGTAATTTATAATTAAGCTTCTGCTCAGTGTTGTTCACATTAAGTTTAGTACTATCAATCCTGTAGCCACCATAAACTATCTGAGGAAAAGAGGCATTCATGAGTAAACTATCCTTCTGAGTATCAATTAAGCCATTCATTCTGGAAGGGGCAAAGGTGGTTAGTTCCGGTACAAAGTTCTGAAGGATTTTAGGATTGTAGAAATTTACGTAGAATCTAAAACGCTGATCAGGGATTTTAGTTACCTCGCCAAATTGATAGTATTTATTGATCTGGTTAATCACTGCGCTGCCGACATTGGTAAGTTGATATTTACCATCAATTTTGGCTCGCATAAACTCAGAACGAAGGGTAAGCATATTGTGTGTTTTGCTCGCTTCAGAATGCACTACAATGGTGTCTACATTGAAACGTTGGCCATCTTTAACTACCTGCAGGCCATTTACAAAAATATCACCGTTAAGGTAATCTGGATCAGCAGTTTTTACATCTGCATTAATTACCCCCGCTAACTTAAACTCACCTGGACTGAAATTTAATTTCTGTAGATCAACCTGTTTTAAATCCAAGTCTGCTTTTACTGCCGGATATTTGCCCGCAATATTTACGGCAGTGGTTAAATTAAAATTCAAATTGGTGTCGGCCATATTGCCTTTTAGATTCAATTTTTGCTGCTTGAAATCGCCACTTAAAAAGAGATCCTTATAAGTGTATTTGTTGTAGTATGCACTTATTAATTGTGCTTTAAACTGTGCCGAGGCAGTTTTAGGATCAAGCCCGGTTCCTTTAACGCTGGCTTTAGCCGTAATTTTGCCCAACTGGGCTTGCTGTTTAAGTAATCTACCTACATTAAAATTATTCAGGTTTACACTGGCAACATAGCTCTCCTTGCCTTTAGGACCTTTCATGCTTGCCAGTAACTTAGCCGATCCCATGTCGGTATTAATGTTAAAACCGGTATTGAAATTGGTCATTGAACCGGTAAACTTTCCGTTTGCAACAATCACATTAGGAAGCTCTATATTGGTTGGCAAAGTCTTTTTAGGGATAACTACCAAAAGATCTTTTTTGGTCATTGCAAACCTTTTGATGTTCATGTCAAAGTAAGCTTTATCCATATCAGGGAGTCCTTTTATCCTGCCACTCACATCAATGTTTGTGCTTTTTAACCCCGAAATCTGCAGTCGGGGAATTACAAGGTTATTCATATAGCCACTAACATTGGCATTTACTTTTATCTTCTCATTTCTGTAGTTTTCCGGGACCGCATCACTAAAGTAAGCAGCGTCTTTTAAGCCAATAGTTGTGTTTTTAACAACCATTGAAAGCTTTACCCTTTCCGGATGTTTGGTTAAATCATCAAGAGAAGAGTAATTTAATTCTGTAACGTTTTCTATTGATGTATTAGGTGTTTTTAGTAAGAAGTTATTCACCTTAATTGCCCAGTATCACTATAGCCAAGCGCATCAGCTACTAAGGTAAGGCCGGTAAACTTTAAATGGTTAAAGTCCATTCCTTTAGTAGGTTTAGCTCCAAGATTATCAAACTGTACATTGTTCTCAGTTAAGCTTATATTGTCAACCAGTAATGACAGGGGTGAAGATTTCTCTGCAGTATCCGCTTTTGTCTCTTTCCCGGGTTTAACCGGTTTTAATGCAAACAGGATATTTGATTTGCTTAGCTTTGCGTCATTTATTTTGTACCTGCCATTTTTAACGTCTGCCAGAAGCTTGGTTAAAGACAAGTCATTAACATTAACATTCGCTTTATTAGTTGTGGAGCTGAAGTTTATTTTGGTATCATTTAGTTTGGCATCGTCAATTTTATAATTGCTATTGGTAAGGTCAATAAACAGCTGAGTTAAGGCTAGCTTGTTCAGATCAACATCCGCATTCATACCCGAAATCCGATCGTCGAATCCTATTTTTATATTGTTGAAAGCAAAGTCCTGAATCTCTACAAGTGGTAATTTACCGGATTCTGTTTTTGCTGTGTCTATGCTGTTTTGTAAGTGAGCCTGTAACTGTGTAAGCGGTTTTTGCTGCAGGTATTTTAAGGAGGTGTTTTTTAAGGCTAAAGATTTGATGACATAGTGTTGATTATTGAGGTCGAAATCTTTTATGTTTGCAGTAAACTCACCCAGGTTTAATTTTACATCATTTCCAGCAACATCATCACGATAAACGATACCAATGTCTTCAAAAGCCACCTTTTCAATAGAAAATTTGAGAGTAGATGTGGTGTCTTTTGCAACTTCTTCTTCTGGCTTTTCTTGCTCAGACATAAACGCATCTACCAGGAAAGAAAAGTTGAATGAGGTATCGGGGTTTATGCGGGTAACATTGGCCCTTATTTTTTGCAGTGAAATATTGTTGATCTCTACCTTATTACTTAAAAGTTTAAATAAGTTAATGTCTACAGAAAGTTTTTGTGCATATAGCAGGGTGTCTCCTTTTCTATCTTCAATATAAAATTTATTCAGCACCACATCCTTTGGTAATGCAATTTTTATACTCTCCAGACTTACCTCAGTTTTGGTTTTATCCTTTAAATAATTTATTGCTTTATCCTTTACAAAATTTTGTACCGCCGGAATGTTTAGGGAAAGTGCAATAAGGACAACCAGCATAATGATGCTTGCTACTATCCAAAGTATGATTTTAAGACTTTTACGAATATATATATTCAATTGAAATGCGTTTAATAGGGTTTTAAATCTATGATTACAGCACTAAAACCATGCCATCGGCGTCAAAATTAGGCTTCTTACTTATATCTACAATCTAAATAATTAAATTGTTTAAATCAAGGGATAAAATTGTTGTTAATCTATTGTTAGAAAATTACGTATGTTTAAATATGGATCAGAAAAATTTTGTTGTTAGCTATCAAACTTTTAAGTCCTTAAATGAGCTAAGTGCATCAGATCAGGAATTATGTTTAAAGGCCGAAGAGGCATTGAAATCATCATACTCACCTTATTCGAATTTTAAGGTTGGGGCAGCTTTAAAATTAAGTAATAAGCAGTTGGTTCTTGGTAGTAACCAGGAAAATGTGGCCTATCCTTCAGGGCTTTGTGCAGAGCGCGTTGCACTATTTACAGTTGGTGCTGCTTACCCCGAAGCGGCTGTTCAGGCTATGGCAATTACTGCAAAAAGCAGTAATTTTGTTATCCAGAAACCTGTTACCTCGTGCGGTGCATGCTTGCAGGTAATGGCCGAATTTGAACAGAAGCAAAAGCAGGAAATTGAGGTGCTTTTTTACTGTATAGGGGGCGAAATAATAAAAGTAAAAGGGATTAAAAATCTATTGCCTTTTGTGTTTGTTGAAGAGCGGTTGGAAAGGTAAAACATCAATTCATAAAATAATGCCTGAAAATTATGAAAATCTAGTCCATTAACCCGAAAAAGATAGGTTATTAACTAAGAACTGTTAAAAACTTCTGTTCTTAATATTTCATTCCAACCCTTATATTTACAAAATCCAATCCTTTTTTGATGAGCGACGAAATAGAAAACAACATAAACGAAGAAAGTACACATACTGTAATCCCTATCAACGGGCTTTATGAGAACTGGTTCCTCGATTATGCCTCTTACGTAATTCTTGATCGCGCGGTTCCACACATCAACGATGGTTTAAAACCGGTTCAGCGACGCATTATGCACTCTTTAAGAGAGATGGATGATGGACGTTTTAATAAGGCTGCCAATGTTATCGGAGAGAGATGGATGATGGACGTTTTAATAAGGCTGCCAATGTTATCGGA
>NZ_JBFTIZ010000450.1:0-2284 GCF_056395165.1 Pedobacter sp. 10L46_2 | reverse complement strand
CTCAGGAGGTATATGGAAATAATTATTTATATATGTTCAATACCAATACAGACGAATCTTATGGTAGAATAGTGGAACTTACAACGTCCTATCAATATGATGCCGCAGATCCCAAAAATGAATTGTTCTGGAAAGGCCTGTATGTAGGTATTGAACGGGCCAATTTATTGCTTTCGAAAGTAGACAATGTAACCATGGACCAAACCGCGAAAGATGTGATCAAGGGGCAAGCATTGTTTCTGCGCGGCTTTCAATATTTTATGTTGGTGAGCAATTATGGCGATGTTCCATTGATCCTTACTCCAACTAAATCAGTAACAGAAGTTAATGTTGCAAGGACACCGATGAAAGATGTTTATGCGCAGATTACAAAGGATATGATTGATGCGGAGGCTTTATTGCAAACGCAAACGGCTACGGTTCTGGGGGCAGGGGGGAAGGTTACCCGAACCGCAGTTCAGGGGATGCTGGCCAGGGTATACCTTTATATGGCAGGCTTTCCGTTAAAGGATACAGAAAAATATAAAGATGCACTGTTCTGGGCCAATAAGGTTGTTAACCCTACAGGAAGCACACCTGAACACGCCCTTAACCCCGATTATAGAGATGTTTTTATTAAATATGCCAGGGAGCAATATGATGTGAAAGAAAGTATGTGGGAATTGGAGTTCTGGGGCAACAATACCGGAGGCGTTAATTTGGGAAACACTTATACCGGGCGCTTTTGTGGAATTACCTGCAATGATGCCAATAAGGGCTTCAGTTCCGGTTCGGTAAACGCGACCCGAAAATTGTATGCTTCCTATCAAGTCAATCCTTTGAGCAATGATAAACCCAATAAGGCTTCTTTCGACTGGAGGAGGGATTGGAACTGTGCTAATTATACTTGGGGTACAGGTGCAACAGCTAAAAAGACCAACGTGACAGGTACCTGGGTTATGAATGCAGGAAAGTGGCGCCGGGAGTATGAAGTTGTGAACCCCAAGGATAAAAACTATACCTCCCAGAATTTCGCATTTTTGCGTTATTCTGATGTACTGCTTATGCTTGCCGAAGCAGAAAACGAAGTTAACGGGCCTGCAAATGCTTATCAGTATGTGAATTTGGTTCGTAAAAGAGCTTACGGCATATTATATGGAAATGTGATTAAGCACATTGCTGTAACCAATGGCGGCTCAGGCTATACCAGTGCTCCCACAGTAACAATCAACGGCGGCGGCGGCAGTGGGGCTACCGCCGAGGCAACCATCTCAGACGGTTCAGTTACTGGAATTACCATTACTTCGCCAGGGACATTAACAGTAGGAGGCCCTTATTATACTTCCGCGCCAACAGTTACCCTTATTGGTGGTGGAGGAACCGGTGCTAACGCTACAGCGATAATTACTGAACCTGATGACGCTGACCTTTCTGCATTGCAAATTTCAAGTAAATCGGAGCTTTTAGAAGCGATAAAAGAAGAAAGATTAAGAGAATTGTGTTTTGAAGGATTAAGGAGAAACGACCTGATCCGCTGGGGCAAATTTGTTGAGGATATGAAGAGCTTTCTGGCATATGCCAACTCAAATGCAGGAACTGCAACGAACATTACTACTGCCGCTACTAAGGTGTCGGCCAGAAACATTTTTATGCCAATTCCTATTCATGATATTCAACTGAATAACTTACTGATACAAAATCCGGGATATTAGTTTTAAAGCTATGAGATTAGTGTACAGAATAATGACCACAGGGCTAATTATCTTTTTGTTCGCGATAGGAGGAAGTATAGTAAGCGCCCAAAGCCTTAAAAATACCGTTTATGACAATTCAAAACCTATTGTACAGGTCCAGCCCCTGGATATGCGAAGAGTTGATCAAATTGTGGCCATGTTACCAGATAAGCCTTTCGGATTCGGGGATAGCTATAAAAACAGGAAAGCCTGGGACATGTTGTTTAAAAGCGGGAAGTATAACAGCGTAATCAGTAGTGCCGACAGCTCACTGAACCTGTCATTTCCGGCCTGGAGTGACGACGATTATTTGGCATACTGGACTAAAGGGACTTCTGTTCCAGGTAAAAATATGCTACAAAAACGCCTCTTATGGCTAACCTGGTATGTATTTGCAGAATGCCTTACGGATAAGGGGAAATATACAAGAGCCGCAGAAAATGCATTACTCGAACTGTGCCGTCAAAAATCCTGGGTAAATCCCACGCACGATTATAACAAGGTAAATTTTGAAGGTAAAAAATACCTGGTCGAATTATCGGCGGTAAGTTATGCACAGCACATTGCACAGG
>NZ_JBFTIZ010000449.1:0-2286 GCF_056395165.1 Pedobacter sp. 10L46_2 | reverse complement strand
GGCTCATAGTACCTATTGGTTGTTGATCACAGGATTCTTTATATATGAGAAAAGATACCTCATATACAAAGCCAGTATGCCTTATTTTGTTGCTTGCGTAACTGTAAGAATTGCTCTGCTAATTGTCATAGCCTACCTTAACCTTCACTTTTTCTTGCCAAAATACCTGCTAAAGAAACGCTACTTTATATATTCCGTGGCAGTTATTGCTTCAGTAATAGGGTACCTAACAGCCCAGAGTCTTTTTGATTTTTATTTGTATGGTTATGTTATAGGCCCTATGCGCAACAGCGATTTAATGGAAAGTCTATCTTACAATTTCTTTAGCACGTTATGGTATTTAGGTTTAATGCTGGCGCTTAAATTAAGTATGGATTGGTATGGGCAACAGCTTCTCATTCAGAAAATTACCGTAGAAAAATTAAATGCAGAAGTTAATTTTCTTCGTGCCCAGGTAAATCCACATTTCCTGTTCAATATATTAAATAACTTGTATGCATTAACACTTAAAAAATCAGAACTAGCACCAGATGTAGTGCTTAAGCTATCAGAAATGATGGAATATATGCTATATGATAGTACTGATGCAAAGGTACTGCTGGAAAAAGAAATTGCTTACTTAAGTAATTACATTGAATTAGAGCGACTCAGATTTAGTGCTGATTCTGCTATTTTATTAAATATTAATGCTGAACTAAAAGGTCATGAAATTGCCCCTTTATTGTTGCTGCCTTTGGTAGAAAACGCTTTTAAACATGGGCTTAGTAAGCAAACTGAAAATAGTTGGCTTACTGTTGATATAGCATTGAATAATGCAACATTAACAGTTAATATAGAAAACTCAAAACCATCAACAGTTTCTAATAAAGGCAAGGGTGGAATAGGGCTTGATAATTTAAGAAAACGTTTGGAGCTGCTTTATCCGGCTAAACACCAACTTGAATTTGATGATAAGAAAAATGTTTTCCATGCCAGGCTGGTAATTGAATTATAACTAAATGGATTGAAATTAGAAATAATGCTGAGAATTGTTGTTGTAGATGATGAACCGCTAGCGCTTGAAATATTGGACGGTTACTTAAAACGTATCGACAATGTACATTCTGTGTCGTTGTTTGCCAACACACGAGAAGCCTTGCGTTTTTTGCAAAATCAACCTGTCGACGTACTATTTATCGATATTGAGATGCCGGAAATGACAGGTATTGAATTTCTGAACGAATTAACAGATCCACCACTTACAATTTTTACAACTGCTTACCGCGATTATGCTTTTGAAGGTTATGAAATGGGAGTAGTTGATTTTTTATTAAAACCGATTTCTTTTAATCGTTTTAAGCAGGCTATTGAAAAAATCACAGAATTCTTAACCTTAAAAGCGCAGAATATAAATATTGATGATAATCCTGCCTTTCGGGAAACTGATTTTATTTTTGTTAAAAGCGGTGTGCAACGCATAAAACTGCATTTTAATGATGTTACCCACATTCAAGGGCTTAAAGACTATGCAATAATTTATGCTTATACCGGAAAAATCCTGCTCAAAGGGTCAATTAAAGCAATGCTTGATATTTTTCCGCACGACCGTTTCATTCGGGTACATAAATCCTTCATCGTATCCATTCAGAAAATAACGCGTCTGGAAAGGAACAGAATTGTACTGGATGGTTATCAAATTCCTATCGGACGAAATTTTAAAAATAACCTTGAAAAAGCACTCAATATCTAGGTATCTCCTTCTTTATCCTTAAAATGTTTGGAACTTAATTTTTTGTTATTTATATTGTAGATACATTCATCGCGAATTAATCAATCGCAATGGTGCTGTAACCAAATTTACTGTTAAATATTAAGTCCCTAGTATGAAACGAGCAATATCCATTTGTATGGTATGTATTTACATAATGCTACCAACACCATTCCCTTAAAAATTCTGGAGCTCTCCAAGTGCTAAATACCGTGTCTACCTAAATCCCTATACTATGCGTGTTCTGTACTATTATTTAAATCATCTAAAGCTTAAATTAATCTTTGTGGATATCAATTATTTGCCACCATGACTAAATTGTTTTAGCTGATCTACTATTCCAGGAATTCCCTGGTCATTCAAAAAACTAAAACTAAATCCTAAAACTAATATTATGATGAAAAGAATATTTTATTCGGTCATATTTTCTATGCTGTCCTTTCATGCGATGGCTCAGCTTAAGATTATTGGCAAGGTTAGCGATGCAAAAGACAACAGTCCTTTACCAGGTGTAAGTATCCTGGTAAAAGGTACCACAC
>NZ_JBFTIZ010000448.1:0-2301 GCF_056395165.1 Pedobacter sp. 10L46_2 | reverse complement strand
TTTTTAATGAATACAATGCTCGCCTCAGGGGGATATCCATGGACAGTGATACCAGTGGAGAAAAGGGATGAGTACATGAAATCACTGGAAACTGCCAGCGTCACTGGTGACATCAGTGTCTTCTCAAAATTTATTGCCTATCTGGTTGCTGAAAATATGAAAGGGAAACCAGTCGCTCACTTGCCAAGTTAACCGACAGCGTCATAAACCTCAACAGCAGATAAAGACATGGATCAGAAAGATGTACTTTACATATATACGGACCGTCAATCTTGAAATTACTTGTCGTTTATAAAGTTATAGACGGATAAGACCTACTGAAATGATCAGGTCCAAATTATAATGTTCCAGATCTCTGGATACTTTTCTTTCGCCTTCCTGCCGAACTATTCGCAAATACCGACCAGTTGAATCTTTATCTAATCCCTTAGACTCAAAATGTTTTTGATATGCTCGCTGATGTTAGCTTTGCTAGATTTAAATAAGTCGACAATCTGGTTTTGGTAAGTCAATTTGTTTCATACTCAATTTTAATGTCAATTCCAGTTTCACCGTCAGGTGTTTGATAAATATTTACTGGCTTTGAGTAAGGTTTACAGATTTATATGCTCTGGTCATATCATAACTATTAAGAATAGGATAAGGGGCAAATAATACCCCTTATCCTATTCTTAATTCGAATGGTCAAAAGTAAATAATTTGTTTCTAAACATCATTCAACAACTTTCACAGATTATGTTGTGCAGTTACAAGCTCTTTTATATCCTCACTCGTAGCAATAGCACAGGCAGGAAAGGTGGCTCGTATCATCTTAACTAATGCCTGTTCATTTACACCCTCATTTACACCTTCATTTACACCTTCACCTTCCCTCCTGCTTTGTCTTCAGCATTAACCTTACCATTTACACCTTCATATAATCCTTCTACTTCAATTCTTGCCGGCAGTTTAGTCAGAAAACAGGTGCAATCCCGACCTGTATCATAGGTTGGCTCTGGCGATCCGTTGCTTACCATCGCATGATAAATTGTAGGGAAACCAGTACCCCCGGCCTTCGGATAGCCGAAGTTCCTTAAGAAAGCTAAATAAGCATCAAACATTCCTTTAGGCTCCCTGATATAATTGATATTATTTACAACAATTTCCTCTGTTAATACAGAATCTGTCATGGTTTGATTTTTAATAGTTAGCATATTCAACTAGGCGTACAACCTGATAATCTTCGGTTCGGGTTTGTCTTCTGGCTCACTGCTGGGCTCTGGYGAGGTGACCAAATCCGCTGGCTTGTCATTTTCCTGATCCCCCACATTAGCTTCCACATTAATCAGTCCCTTGTCACGCAATTTTTCATCCAGGCCGGCCATATCCGCTGCGACTTTAATGTCTAAGATTTTAGCATAATGTTGGGTGGTCTTGATATTTGTATATTTCGCAGATAGTGGTTCTTCCCCAATTTTGGTGGTTCTTCAAAATGAGGTGAGTAATGTAAAATCAATGAATTAAGTGTTCATTAAAGCTTGCTGGTGATTAAAGCCGTAGGGTTCTCTAACATATGAGAATCATGATCAATGTTAGTTCCCGCAAAAAATAATACAAAGGAACCACCGAGGTAATAAGCTTGTATCAACTTGAAAAACAGTTATTTACAAAAAGGAATTGCTTGTCTGTTATATTTTTCACCACCAAAATTGGGGAAGAACCATTTTGGACCGTAATATGAGGCCACGTTCCGCGAAAGAGGTGGCCACATATGGAATAATCCCCACTTTATCTTCCATAATTAATGTGATTAAATGTATTTAATTAAAAATTAGTCAATTCTTGCACTCTTAAGGCGCAGTGAGTTCAGAATAACGGATACTGAACTGAAGCTCATGGCAAGCGCAGCTATCATCGGTGACAGTAAAATTCCAAAAAACGGATATAAAAGTCCCGCAGCCACGGGTATTCCCAATACATTATATCCAAGGGCAAAGAATAAGTTACCTTTAATATTGCCCATTACCTTGTGGCTTAACAAACGGGCTTTTGCAATACCATTCAAATCGCCCTTTACAAGGGTAATTGCTGCACTTTCAATAGCAACATCTGTCCCAGTACCCATCGCAATGCCAATATCAGCCTGTGATAATGCCGGGGCATCATTAATACCATCGCCTGCCATCGCCACTTTTTTTCCTTCGGCTTGCAATTTTTTCACTTCGTTCAATTTATCCTCCGGTAACATCCCGGCTTTGAAACCATCTAAATTTAAGGTTTGACTAACTGCCCTTGCTGTATCTTCATTGTCCCCTGTAAACA
>NZ_JBFTIZ010000447.1:0-3926 GCF_056395165.1 Pedobacter sp. 10L46_2 | reverse complement strand
GCCTTTGTTTAACGTAGTGAATGATTGAACTATGAAAAACCCTTAATAAACGCTAACAGTCGACAAAACCATACTTAATTTAAAGATTTGAAAAGACTTGAATTTCTCTGGCAACCTTAATCAACTAAATATTAAACCTTTAACTGAAAATCTACGTGTGATTTATTAAAGAATTTTACTTAAACAAATATAAAGTATGAGGCCTTTTTTGCAGAACAAAGTTGTTAACACGTTGTTAGATTTGGCTGTTTAAAAGATCAGATTTCAGTCATAATCAACCACCAAAAAAGCTAATTATTTCTTTTTAAGGGGATAGTAAAAACTTTTGAATGTTAATAATTTAAAAAAGCTGACTTTATATCCCCTAAAGTTTAAAAATTACTCGGTATCTGGCAGATAGCTAATTTCAAGTTTAGCAACCCCTTTTCCATAGAACCCAAGCTCTTTTGCCGCGCCTTCAGAAAGGTCTATTTTGAATTTTCTGGAATGCGGACCTCTGTCATTTATTTCGACGTCCACAGATCTGCCATTTATTGGATTAGTAACCGTTACTATTGTCCCAAATGGTAAGGACATGTGAGCGGCAGTCATTTTTTTACCCCGATACCTTACACCGCTTGTAGTTCTTCGTCCTTCAAACTTCTTTGCGTAATATGTAGCGTAAACGGTTTTAGAGATTAATTTAGAAGATAGATTGGATGACGATCTTGCTGTTGTTTCAGGGGCCGATTCTGATGTCGTTCCGTCTGAAATATCCTGGGAAAAACCCATAAAAGAAATCAGCATACCGCATAACAATAAACAATACTTCATATTTACTATAGTTGGTGAACGTGCAAACATAAGTAAACTAAACACTTATAAACAAGTAATGCCCGACAAGTTATCATCGGGCATTATACTTATGTCATTCCAAAAGATTTTATTTCTTATCGGGCACAAAACTCATAGAAATTGAGTTCACACAGTTACGAGTATTTTTAGATGTGAAGCCTTCTCCCAAAAATACATGACCTAAATGTGCTTTACAATTTGCGCATACAATTTCTGTACGCTGTCCGTCTGCATCAGGTATTCTTAACACTGCTCCTTTTATTTCATCATCAAAACTTGGCCATCCGCAATGCGATTCAAATTTTGATTCCGAGCGGTATAATGGTGCATTACATCGTCTGCAGATATAGGTTCCTTTTTCTTTGTTATTCAACAATGCTCCGGTTCCAGGATATTCAGTACCCTTCCGCACTATTACATCCTCTTCTTCTTTAGTTAATTTATTCCACTCCATATTATTGGTTGTTTTTTTGACTTCTTCTTTTTTGGGCTTTTGCGCACATGCTACAAAGCTAGTTATCACTAACAAGCCCGCTAGCATAAATGTTTTATTAATTAAAGCTTTCATTTGCATATTATTTAATACAAGGTACGAACTAAAGCCTCCAGCGGTTTCATAATTGAAGTAATAATAATGTCAGTTATAAAAAAAGCTCCGATGAATGATATCACCAGAGCCTTTGCATTATACAAGAAGATCTTTATTATTTCTTTAACAAGGCAGCCATAGCTTCCCCAATTTCAGCAGGACTTGCTACAACGTGAATACCGCATTCTGCCATAATTTTCATTTTTGCTGCAGCAGTATCATCTGCGCCGCCAACAATTGCACCCGCATGGCCCATTCTACGTCCGGCAGGAGCAGTTTGACCGGCAATAAAACCTACAACAGGTTTTGTGCCATTTTCTTTAATCCAACGCGCTGCTTCAGCTTCCATACCACCACCAATTTCACCAATCATGATGATACCTTCAGTTTCCGGATCGTTCATCAACAACTCAACTGCTTCTTTAGTAGTAGTACCAATGATAGGGTCACCACCAATACCAATAGCAGTAGTAATACCTAAACCTGCTTTTACTACCTGATCAACAGCTTCGTAAGTTAAAGTACCAGATTTAGAAACTACACCAACAGTACCTTTTTTAAAGATGAAACCCGGCATAATACCAATTTTAGCCTCATCAGCAGTGATAACACCTGGACAGTTAGGACCGATTAAACGGCAATCTCTGTCAGAAATATATTCTTTAACCTGAATCATATCCTTAGTAGGAATACCTTCAGTAATACAAACAATAACTTTAATACCTGCTTCGGCAGCTTCCATAATAGCATCTGCAGCAAACGCAGGGGGAACAAATATAATAGATACATTAGCACCGGCCTTATCAACCGCATCCTTTACAGTATTAAATACTCTCAATCATTTGAGAAGCATGATAAGTACCCTCATTTCCTGTAAAGCCTTGAACAATAACTTTTGAATCCTTATTTACTAAAACACTCATGTATCTTTATTTTTTTGTGCAAACTTAGATAAAATAGTTTTCAATTACAATTTTATCCGCCTCTCCGTTAAGCTATCTTTTTTTCCACTCTTCTTTCGGGTATAAACCAGATTATTGCAATAAAAACATAACATGCTATACCTACCCATGGGGTTATAAAACTGCCTCCAATTGCAACTACGTAAGCTAAGCAGGAAACAGTGTCTTTTATGGTTGTGCCAAATGTATTCGCAAACTCAGAATCTGGCCCATGTAACTTTTTCAATGCACTTTCCAGAATAAAATAAGCCATGGCTGCCATAAACATTACACAACCATACATTACCACTGGCCAGGTTTCATAATGATTCTCTCCCATCCACGCAGTAGCAAAGGGGAACAGTGAGAGCCAGAAAAGCAGATGCAGATTAGCCCACAACACCTTTCCATTAACCTTTTTAGCCAGCTGCATCATATGATGGTGGTTATTCCAATAGATACCAACGAAGATAAAACTGAGCACATAACTCATAAAAACAGGAATAAGTGGCGTCAGTGCCTGCAAAGAACTTCCATGGGGAACTTTCAGCTCCAAAACCATAATGGTGATAATAATAGCTAAAACGCCATCACTAAATGCTTCTAATCTGTTCTTATTCATAAATTAAAGATATATTAATTCAATATTTTTTCAAACTACGCCCAAATACTCATTTATTTGTAAGGCTAAGATCAACCTTATCGCAAAAAAACAATATGAAACCGCTTAAAATTTATTTTAAAATCCTACAAACAGGAAATGGGAAATATCTCAAAACTAAAAATGAGGTAAGCAACCTTATTGTAGATATTATTGACAGGAACCCGACTAAATCATCATCGGCGATAAGGGAAATAGCTATTGAGGACTTTAAAAATAATGATAAAGCTCAAAAAACACTATGTACAAGCGCACGTTTCTTTATTCAAAGCATTTCTGACATTGAAGTTGCCATTACTTTCTTACCACAGGAAAAATTAGCACAAGAACAATTTTACACCCAATGGAGATATGTTCAAAAATCTGAACCATATAGACTTGTACAGTACTTAGATGAAAACAGGCTTGTGGTATATAGCGACAAAACAAAAGTGCTGCATACCGTAAAACTGGACAAAGATGTGTCTGTAATAGTTGAAGMAGAATAACTCCTTTTAGTTCTTAGCAGGTCTCTTTACACGAGACAGATCTTTTATTTCGATGTTTTTAAAGTCAACAGGTTGGCCTTCGCTTTGCAGAGCGATAAAGCCGCTGCTTAATAATTTGCCATCTATTTTGATTTTAGGATCATATCCATTTGCTACGCCTCCACCGATCTGGGGTTTAGAGTATTGCAATACTGTATCACCATTAATAATATGAGTGATCAAAGAATCGCCAAGAACAATCAACTCTCCCCGTACCCACTGATCGCCGTCATATGTTTTTGAGGTAGAGTTTAAGCAGTGAGAATCTGCTATTTTGCCCTTATAAACCACATTGGTTCCGGGTGAGCACATATTGCCCGTAGGTCTTGGGTTTCCGTCACCCAGGCCAGCAAGAAGTTGCATCTCAATAGAGA
>NZ_JBFTIZ010000446.1:0-6033 GCF_056395165.1 Pedobacter sp. 10L46_2 | reverse complement strand
TTTTGCTGCTAAGGACCCTAAATTTACAGTTGGTCGTTTGGGAGGCCCGATAAATCCCGCAACCGATCTTATTTCGGGTAGTAATAAATATTTGATGGCAGTAAATTCAGGTGTTTCAATTACCCAGAAAGATAGATCAGGAATCGGGCTAATGCCCCAGGATTCTCCTTTAATTTCTTTAGGTGAACCGGGATTGTGGAAGTTCTCTTTAGATTATGTTCCAAAAATACCTTCTGTGTTTGTAAATGTTTATAACAATATGTGGAATACGAATTTCCCATTATGGCAGGAAGGTTCATGGAGTGAAAGAGTGCGAATCTGGCCTATAGATAAAAATTCCGAAACAGTTGCAAACTTAACGGAAAAATCCTGGGAGGCCCGTTTGCCATTATTAACTGGGGTTTCAGATGAAGATGCCGGACAATTACCTTTAAAAAATGAAGGTATTTCTATATCGAGAAAAGGAGTGTTAATTACGGCCTTTGGAGAGAACCCTGATGGTAAAGAAATTGTTTTGCGCTTATGGGAGCAAAGTGGCATTTCGGATAATGTTAGTGTTAAACTGCCTAAAGGATCAGGTTATCGCAAAGCTACGCCTGTAAATCTTCGTGGGGAGGCAATTGGCAAGCCACTCAATATCATTGGAGGTAAATTGTCTTTCCTGCTTAAAGCCTATGCACCTGCCAGCTTTATTTTGAGTACCAATACTTTAACGAAAAAAGTGAAGGGTGTCTAAAATTCTTGCTGAATAATCTATTTTAGATTGTAGGATAATTGATTGAACAGTTGATTAAAATATTTATATTAGAGATGTTATATCTCTGGATAAACTTAGGGCTTTATGGTATATGTTACGATTGGATAAGCAAAATGCTGATGATGACAATTTACTGTTAAGACAGATTTTTGCCGGCGATGAACGGGCATTTAATCAAATGTACTACCAGACCAATAAGAACATTTATAATGCTATAATGGCTTATGTGAAAAATGAGCACATAGCCATTGAACTTGTACAACAAGTTTATGTCAAATTCTGGAACAATCGTCAGAAATTAAAAGGCGTACAGAATTTAAAGGATTATCTTTTTATCATCGCCAAAAATTTAACACTCGATCACTTTAAGAAAGTCACCAAAGAGACTAAATTTTTTGCTGAATTAACCTTAAGGGCGAGTGATGTTGTAAATACGACAGACGAAAAGATTGAGCAAATAGAATACGACAAATTATTGCAGAATGCGATAGGACAATTACCTCCTCAGCAAAAGGAAGCATGGCTTTTGGTTAATGAACAGGAGCTTAGTTATGCTGAAATTGCTGAAAAAATGAACGTTTCTAAATTAACAGTTAAACGGCATTTAGAGTTGAGTCGCAAAAGTGTACGCGATTATTTTAAATCTCATATTGATACCGCTATTAGTCTTTCCTTTCTTGCTGTTTTAATTATTTTTTTTTCCTGATTGGGCCATTTGCATTTTTGAATCGTCTTTAGTTAAAATTCAATTACAATAATGAAGAGCGCCCGTTTTCATATACTATTACAATACTTTAAAGAAGATATCATTTCTGAGGAAGAATGGCATGAATTGCTGGCAATGATAAAAACCGGTCGTTATAAAGACCAGTTGGAAGATGATATTTTAATTTCGCTGGATAGTGCAGGAAAGAGAAATAATTGGACAACAAATATTGAGCAAGAAATGTGGGCTGGTATTCAAGCCGAAATACAGGGGAACTCAAAAAAATCTAATTACAGATTATGGATAGCTGCGGCGGCTATTCTTCTGATGATGCTTGCCGCAGGATTAATTTTCTTTAAATCCGAACATTTATTGCCGATAAAAACAAATATAGCCTATAAGAAACAGGATATCCCGCCTGGAGAAAATAAGGCCACTCTTACGTTGCCAAATGGCGAACGTGTGGTGCTCACTGATTCAACTATCAATCAGCTCGCTAATCAAGCTGGTGGCTCAATTATTAAAGCCGCTAATGGTATCCTTGTTTACAAGGCAAATTCTATGACTGGAAATTCTGACATTAGTACACCTCGCGGAGGACAGTATCAGGTAATATTACCTGATGGCACTCATGTGTGGTTAAATGCGGCATCATCACTTAAATTCCCGGCTGCTTTTAAAGGGAAAAAACGTTTGGTAGAACTTAGTGGAGAGGGATATTTTGAAGTAGCTAAAAACAAAGAGATGCCGTTTATAGTACATGCTGAAAATCAGGAAGTAGAAGTATTGGGTACTCATTTTAACATCAATAGCTACGCTGATGAAGCTTCAACAAAAACAACTTTATTAGAAGGGTCAGTTAAAGTAACAGCCCAGGGCAACCAAAAGGTGCTTACTCCTGGTGATCAGGCTCAGATTAATAAAAATGCTAAAGAGATTAAAGTTATGCAGGTCAGTCTGGAAGAAGCCGTTGCATGGAAAAATGGTTATTTCGTATTTAATGATGAAAAACTGGAAAGCATTATGCATCGCGTGTCCAGATGGTACGACGTTGATTATGAATTTGAAGGTAAGCAAGGAAATTTATCGTTTTTAGGTGTAATAGAACGAACAAAAAATATATCATCCTTATTAAAAGTGTTAGAATCAACAGGGAATGTTCACTTTAAAATAGAAGGGAGGAAAATTATCGTTATGCCATAATAAATACAGAACTAACGGTAGTTTAAACAAAGTCAGGGATGCGGGAACACCCCTGACCGATGTTTGGATTTGCCATGATAAAAAATTCAGCTAAACAACTAATCAATTTATCGACGTAGACTTTCTTCTTAAAAGAGTAAAGTGCTTCGTTGTACCACCAAAACAAACCAAATGTATGAAATTTTACGATCAATCCGGATTTAAGCTGCTTGCATTAAATTCTGGACAAATTATACGTATAATGAGGCTAACCRTTCTCATATTAGTAACATGCTTACTCCAGGTAAGTGCTTCAACTAAGGCACAAAAGATATCCCTGAGCGAAAAAAACGCTTCACTGGAAACCATTATCCGGAAAATCAGAAGCCAAACCAGTTATTACTTTATTGGCAATACAGATCTAATCAGAAAGGCTAACCTTATAAATATTAACATTAAGAATGCATCTATTGAGGATGCACTTAACCAATGTTTTTTAAATCAACCGCTGGCTTATTCTATTGTTGATAAAACAGTTGTAATTAAAACAAGGACAATACTTTCCCTGTCGGAAATAATTGGACAGAAAATATTGATAAAAGGTAAAGTCACGGATGAAAACGGTACTTCACTTACAGGAGCGTCTGTAAAGATAGAAGGCACAGCGATAGCAGCGACCACCAACCAGAATGGAGAATTTCAACTAGATGTCCCTGATAACGGTGCCATCTTATTGGTTTCCTATGTGGGATATGAAGTAGCCAGAATAAAGGTCCAAGAAGGAGGAGTAATGAATATCCGCCTTAAACCTCAGTTGCGTGATTTAACTGAAGTAGTTGTAATTGGTTATGGAACCAAACGTAAAACCGAAATTACAAGTTCAATAGCATCTGTAAATGTAAACGAACTTAGCGCAAATGCTTCTAACAATGTAACTGATGCACTTCAGGGACGTGTGGCCGGCGTCTCAATTGAATCAAGTACAGGTGCACCTGGTTCAAAGTCCAACATCACAATTCGTGGTACTGGAACTCTTGGTGCCAACGGTCCATTAGTTGTTATTGATGGGATGCCTTTTCCTTTTGGTAGTTTGGATGGGTTGAATCCTTCTGATATACAGAATATTGAAGTGCTGAAAGATGCCGCGGCCGCCAGCATTTACGGATCAAGAGCCGCAGGTGGAGTTATCTTAGTTACTACAAAATTGGGTAGAAAGAATACGGAACCTAAAGTTCAGTTTAACGCAGTTTACAGTAGCCAATCTATTGCTAAGCGCATGGATGTGCTTGACGGTGAGCAATGGACTAAATTATTAAATTCTGTTGGAGGAAATTTTCCTGCTTACAATGGAACGAATACCAATTGGCAGAATGAAATTTTTAGGAACGCTCCAATTTACAAAGCTAATGCCGATGTTACTGGAGGATCAGAACATTTTCAATATAGCCTATCAGGAAGCTATCTGAACCAAAAGGGTACAATCGTAAAAACTGATTTCAATAGTGCTAATTTTAGAGCGAAATCGGTATACGAAAAAGGTAGGATAAGAATTGGCGAGACCTTTATTTACAATAAAACCGGCGGACGCACACTACCTCCGGGAGGAGATCAATCTCATAGTAACATATTGAGTGCATTGATTGTACCTCCAACTGTTCCGGTTTATAATCCTGCAAACCAGCCAGGCGGTTGGGGTGGAGTAAACTCTGGGATGAAAAACCTTTCAAATCCTGTAGCTATTTTAAATTCCAGTGATTATAGAAATAATAATAGCTCTGTAACTGCGGATGTATTTGCCGAAATTAGATTGATTGATCAATTGAAGTATAAAATCAATGGTGCAATATCAGAAAATAGAGGCTTTGGTAATAATTATGACTTTGCCTATAATGATGGTAATGTAATACTTGCCAAACCAAGACTAAGTCAAAGTAGCGGAGTTTCTAGTTCATGGTTATTAGAACATACCCTTAGCTACGATAAAAAGATTGGATTACATAATATCTCATTGCTTGCCGGTTTTACTGCCCAAAAGGATACAAGCAATAATTTTAATGCAAATGGAAATAACCTCCCAAATGGAGTTTATTCATTTGGATCTGAAAAGTCCAACCAATCAGTAGGAGGAGATTTAGCCGATGTCAGGAGGAAATCTCTTATCGGAAGGGTTTCTTATTCTTATGATTCCAGGTATATGATCAGTGGATCAATTCGCAGAGACGGATCTTCTAAGTTTGGTGAAGGTTATTATTACGGTGTGTTCCCGGCTTTATCCGCAGGTTGGAATATCAGTAATGAGAAGTTTTATGGTAACTCAGGAGTTTCAGCCTTTATGAATTCATTAAAAATTAGAGGTAGCATTGGTTTGCTAGGAAACGATCAGATACCAAACTATTCTACAATTAATGGGATTAGTAACAACTTAAGTTTTGCTACCAACGGTGGAGTGATCGTGGGATCTATTCCTAGTGGTAATGCTTCTCCTCAAAATTTAAGATGGGAAGAATCAAAATCGGTTGATGCAGGCCTTGATGCAACATTTCTTAACGGGAAAATGTCATTGGTGTTCGATTGGTTTAACAAAACAGCAAGTGGTGTATTGTTGGCGGTTCCAATACCGCTCAGTACAGGGATTAGTGGCACACCAACAGTTAACGCCGGTACAATTAATAACAAAGGGATCGAGTTAGCTTTGGATTACTCAGATGCAGCCGGTGATTTTTCTTATAAAATAGGTTGGAATATGACTACTATGCGCAATAGAATGACCGCCATTACTATAGGAAGTGGTAATCAGGAATTTGGTGATTTAGAACGTGCTAAAGTTGGCAATCCAATAGGAAGTTTCTTCTTAATAAAAACTGACGGCATATTCAAAACACAGGCAGAGATTGACGCTTATAAAGGATCAAGCGGTCAAAAAATACAGCCTAACGCTTCGCCTGGAGATATAAAATTTGTTGATTTCGATAATAATGGTAAAATTGATAACAACGATCAACAATATAGCGGAAGTCCTATTCCAACTCTGGAAACAGGAATAGCGGCGACACTGGGTTGGAGGAATTTCGATTTTAATTTATTGGTGCAAGGGGTTTTTGGGAATAAAATCTATAATGGAGGCAGGATCTGGACAGAGCAAATGACGGCTTATACCAATTTATCTACCTCAGTTTTAAATGCCTGGACGCCTGAAAACAGCAACTCAAATTTTCCAAGATTCACACTCGCAGATGTAAATTTAAACTCCCGTGGAAATAGTGATCGTTGGTTGGAAAACGGTGCTTACGTTAGAGTTAAGAGGCTCGAATTGGGTTATACAGTAGGAGAAGATATAGCAAAACAGTTAAATGTTGGGAAAATAAGGGCATATCTTTCAGGTCAAAAT
>NZ_JBFTIZ010000445.1:0-2336 GCF_056395165.1 Pedobacter sp. 10L46_2 | reverse complement strand
ATATGGTACCTATGGACTATATACCTCTAAAGCGCAAATAAAGATTACATCCCATCACAAAATAGTGAATAACTTCTTTTCAAAGATACTAATATTTTTAGTAATTTTAACTAATGATATTAGACAAAGAAACACCCGACAATTACCACAAAGGAAGAGGGGCTCAGTTTAACCCTCATAATCGTTTTGCTAAAAATGATTATGTAAAGGAACATGATGAAGGAATTGACGAATGGGAAGAGGAGGATCAAAAGACCACTTTCATTTTTGGCAAATCAAAATCTATTGTAAACAAAGTAGATAGTCCTGATGTAGGCATGCTATACTCTCTAAATCCGTATCAGGGCTGTGAACACGGTTGCACCTATTGCTATGCAAGAAACGCGCATGAGTATTGGGGATTTAGCGCTGGATTAGATTTTGAACGCAAAATCATAGTAAAAACAGACGCTCCTATCCTGTTCAAAAAGTTTTTGGAGCGTAAAGGATGGGATGCATCTACTATTTCATTATCTGGCAATACAGACTGCTATCAACCCGCAGAAAGACGCTTCAAAATAACGCGTCAGCTTTTAGAAATTGCTTTGACCTATAAGCAACCCATCGGGATGATTACAAAAAATGCGCTCATACTTCGTGACCTGGATATTCTGCAGGAAATGGCTAAACTTAATTTGTGCATGGTATATGTTTCGATTAATAGCTTAAATGAAAAGCTCCGTTCAAAAATGGAACCGAGAACAACTACTGCCAAACAACGATTAAAAATAGTGGAAGAGCTAAGCAAAGCAGGAATTCCAATGGGCGTTATGGTTGCCCCGCTCGTTCCAGGTCTAAGCGATCATGAAATCCCTGTTATCCTAAAAACTATTGCCAATTGTGGGGCAATATCAGCGGGTTATACTGTGGTACGACTTAATGGCGCTATTGGAGGGATATTTGAAGACTGGCTGCGCAAAAACTACCCTGATCGCTTTGAGAAGGTGTGGCATATGATTCAGTCCTGTCACGGTGGAAATGTAAACGATAGCAGATTTGGAGATAGAATGAGGGGCGATGGCAATATCGCTCAGTTAATTAGAGATAACTTTAAACTTCATTGTCGGCTGAACCACCTAAACGAGAAAAAGATTGAGTTGAACCCTGGTTTGTTTAAAATCCCCAAAGCTCAACTCGATCTATTTTAAAACACTAAGAAAGAAAGTTGTCTTCTTCTCTATATGCTTGTATTACTCTAAGTTCACCTTCTTTTCCTGGTTTTGAATTACCATGTTCCATACCCATAACGCCTTTATACCCTTTTTCATAAAGGTGTTTGAATAAGTTCTTATAGTTAATCTCACCGGTTGTTGGTTCATTTCTTCCAGGATTATCACCTATTTGAATGTAGGCAATCTCATCCCAGCATCTATCAATGTTAACTATTAACTGCCCTTCAGTTTTCTGCATATGATAAATGTCATAAAGAATTTTACATGAAGGACTCTGCACTGCCTTACAAACAGCATAGGTTTCATGCGTTTGTTGTAAAAATAACTCAGGGGTATCACTTAAGGTCTCCAGTACCATTATTAAACCATGGGGTTCAAAAATTTCGGCACCAGCCCTCATAGCATCAACAACATTTGCAAATTGATTTCCATAAGGTAATTTGCGTTCGTAAAATCCCGGAACAACTGTTAACCATTTTGCATTACATCTTTTTGCAGCTTCTACAGACTTTTTACAGGTCTCTACGAATTTATCTTTAAACTCTTTTTTGCCTGTTGTTAACGATGTTTTCCAGTTATCCCCTCCATCAACAACAAAAACACCCATTCTCATGCCCAATTTGGCAAGCAGGTCTCCTATTTTTGTTTGTTCATCAACTGATCTTCCTAAATAGCCATTGTCCTCAATAGAACGAAAACCCTGATCATGCATAAATCTAATCTGATCCAGAAAGCTATCACCGGCATTATTCTTAAACATTCCCTGATGAGGAGCATAATCTAGATTAAAAGTTTTACCAGCCAAGGCTGAGCCTTGCCCCGTAGTAGTTTTGTCTGCAGCAAGTCCATTTATTGAAGACCCGGCCACAAGCGCACCAGTGGCGACAAAGCTATTTCTTAAAAATTCTATTCTGTTCATATTTTTGGTTTTTGGTTAGGTACTTTTTTTAACAATGGATTAGTTTATTATCATTTTTTTAAATCCCGCCGTAAGTGTATCGGCAACGCTTCCGTCCTTTCGGTGATAAATAATATACGCTTCCATATTTTTTTTGGTTGCAAAATCAAGTGCTTCATTAACATTCATAGCCATTATGGGGCTATCATATCCATCGGCAGTAATAG
>NZ_JBFTIZ010000444.1:0-2350 GCF_056395165.1 Pedobacter sp. 10L46_2 | reverse complement strand
GATGAATGGTGGGATATTACACACACTGCTTTAAAAACGGCTTCGGAGTTAGGGATAGAAATAGGAATGTTTAATAGTCCTGGCTGGAGCCAGTCAGGCGGACCCTGGGTTAAACCTGAACAGGCAATGCGTTATCTGGCATCATCAGAAACTGTGTTCAAAGGACCTGCAAAAATTTCCCAAAAGCTTAATAAACCTGAAGGAAGTTTTCAGGATGTTAAACTGCTGGCTTTTAAAGCACCAAAAGGATATGGGAGCAGTATCGCTGATTTAAAACCTGTTATTACTTCCGATCCGGCTATAAAAAGCATTGCAAATATCCTTGATAAAAACCAGAAAACTGAAGCATTGCTGCCAGGTGGTAAACCTTCTGTTATTACCATAGCTGCCCAAGAAAGCTATACTGCAAGAAGTTTAACCATCTATCCATCCAAAAAGAACATGAGTATAGATGTGAAAATAGAGGCATTGGATAATGGTAATTACCGCGAAATAAAACAGTTCAAAGTAGACCGTAGCAATAACGCGTTGAATGTTGGTTTTGCTCAGTTTGCTCCGGTTATCATTTCATTTGATGCAGTAACATCAAAAGCCTTTCGTCTAACGTTTACCAATACATCCCAGGATGCCAGCATTGCTGAACTGGAAATTTCTTCGGTGCCAAAAGTGGAAAGATTCATCGAAAAAACACTCGCTAAAATGCACCCAACCCCACTTCCTTATTGGCATGAATATCAGTGGGCACAACAAAAAGAGGTAGCAGATAAGTCATTGCTGATAGATGAAGGCTCAATAAAAGATATCAGTTCAAATTTGTCGGCTGATGGTACACTTACATGGGATGTTCCCGAAGGTGAATGGATTGTAATGCGAACAGGAATGGCACCCACAGGTGTTCAAAATAGCCCGGCATCCCCAGAAGGAACCGGACTAGAGGTAGATAAAATGAACCATGAGCATGTGATAAAACACTTTGATGCATTCATGGGCGAAATTCAGAGAAGAATTCCTGCCGAAGACCGTAAAACATGGAAAGTCGCGGTTCAGGATAGTTACGAGATGGGCGGCCAAAACTGGACAGATGATTTCATTGCCAAGTTTAAAAAGCGTTACGGATATGATCCTATGCCACTTATACCGGTTATGTATGGGCACGTGGTAGGAAGTCAGGATAAATCAGATCGCTTTCTATGGGACCTGAGAAGATTTGTTGCAGACAATGTTGCTTATGAATATGTTGGCGGATTGCGCGATGTAAGTCACAAACATGGGTTAACCATATGGCTTGAAAATTATGGACACTGGGGTTTTCCCGGTGAATTTCTTCAATACGGAGGACAATCTGATGAAGTAGGCGGAGAGTTTTGGAGCGAAGGTGAACTTGGTAACATAGAAAACAGAGCAGCATCATCGGCAGCACATATTTATGGTAAAACTAAAGTTTCTGCAGAATCATTCACTGCTGCAGGAAATACCTTTGGTCGTTATCCGGCAATGATGAAACAACGTGGCGATCGCTTCTTTACAGAAGGGATCAATAATACGTTGCTACATGTTTATATTCAACAACCATATGAGGACAGGAAACCCGGTGTTAATGCCTGGTTTGGCAATGAGTTTAACCGTTTCAATACCTGGTTTTACGATATGGATATGTTTATCCATTATCTTAAGCGCAGTAATTTCATGCTGCAGCAAGGTAAATATGTTGCAGATGTAGCCTATTTTATTGGTGAAGATGCACCAAAAATGACTGGAATACAGGATCCTAAGCTCCCCGAAGGTTATTCCTTTGACTACATCAATGCAGAGGTGATCATTAACCGATTAACTGTTAAGGATGGCAAATTTGTACTTCCTGATGGTATGTCTTACCGGGTATTGGTACTTCCTGCACTGGAAACTATGAGGCCGGAATTGTTGGAGAAAATAGCAAGTCTGGTAAAAGCAGGTGGAGTGATATTGGGCCCAAAACCAAAACGCTCACCTAGTTTAGAAAACTACAGCACTGCAGATGACAATGTAAAAAAACTTGCCAACGAAGTTTGGGGAAAAATTGATGGACAGGGTATTAAAACAAATGAATATGGTAAGGGTCTGGTAATGGATGGTCTTGATTTACAACAGGCATTAGATAAAATAGGAGTGATTCCAGATTTTAAAACCGTTGGTAATGATCTGGCCCTGTATATCCATAGAAAGACTAACGATGGCGAAATATACTTTGTGTCTAATCAGAGTGATAAACCTATAAGCATTAATCCTGCATTCCGGGTTACCGGAAAAGCACCCGAATTGTGGAATGCTATAACAGGGAAAATGCGTGATCTTCCAGAGTACAGCTCAACAC
>NZ_JBFTIZ010000443.1:0-2355 GCF_056395165.1 Pedobacter sp. 10L46_2 | reverse complement strand
CGGCCAGTTTAACCCTGGTAGTAGCCAGTTTAATATTCTTGTTGCGTTTACCGGCAAGCTTAATCATTTGTGATAAAGAGCCCTGATATTGTCCGGTAGCTTTGCTGGTTTCAAGAAATCTCTTTGTTTCTTTATTGTACAAAAGATTTTCGTAGCTGATTTCAGGATTGTCAAATAAGCGGGCGGTTATCACATCGGCCTTTGCCTGATCTGTTTGGTATTGCTGAGCGATTAGCTGGTAGTTGTTCTTTACAAAAAGACTTTCGGCATCCCGTAGGCTTAGCTTAATCGAATCTGTTACCTGTGCTGAAGCTGTTGTTGCAAAGAAAACGAGCAGTATGCAGCCAAAAAAGGTATGGAATCTTAAAGGTATCATAACCATTTGTGTAATGTTTGGTCAAACCTACCCTGAGAGAATTAAAGCGAAATTAAAGCGAAATTAAAATGAGATTAAAATAGCGGGAAGTGCACATGGAAGGTGGTGCCCTGGTGCTTTTGTGACTTTACACTGATGTTCCCCTGATAGAGCATAATGATTTTATGTGCCATATATAGGCCCATACCACTTCCTGAATGTTCAGCTTTAGATGATGAGCTGTAAAAAGGTTTGAAGATGTTATCCAGATCAGCAGGCGCTATTCCAACACCAGTATCGATAATGAAAATATGGATACCATCGTCTTTAACATCAAGCACGCATTTAACAGGTTGATGGTCTGAAAATTTAAATGCATTAGAAATGAGGTTGTCAATTGCAATTTGCAATAGGGTGGGGTTGCAGGTAATGCTTAGCTGATCTTCGTCCATAGGGAGATCTTTTACCTCAACCAAAAGGCTATTCATACCTGTTTTTTGATTCCATTCCTGTTGCAAACTCCATATCATTTCATCGATACGTACTTTTTCGAGATTGGTTGAGCCATATTCCAGATCGGCCTGGGCAAGCTTAAGTAAACTGCTGATGATGTTTTCCAGTTTTTCTGAATCCTCCAGTACTGATGCTAAGGCTTTTTGGTATTCTTCTTTACTCCGATCCTGGGAAAGAGCAATTTCAGTACCTATGATCATTCTTGTTATTGGAGTCCTGAGCTCGTGCGAAGCATTGGCTACAAATGTTTTTTGCAAAATGAAGGATTGCTCCAGATGCTCCATCAGGTTGTTGAAATTTTGAGCAAGTAGATGAATCTCGTCTTTATTGGGTCCTTCTTTTACCCTGAAATGAAGGTTGTTTGACTTAATCAGTTTAACCTGATCTATAAAAAGATCCAGAGGCAGGAGTATTTTTTTTGCAATCCATCGGGCAGAAAGCAGTAGCCCTACAAAGATAACAAGGAAAATAGCTGCCATTATTTTCAACAGTTTTTCTGCTCTGACAATGGTGCTTTGGTCGATGGCAGAGGCCAGGATTACAAAATCACCCTGATTGTCTTTGTAATAAATGCCTACTACTTGTCTATTGCCATCCTTAAACCGGGCTTTTTTATATCGCCTTACCCTTTCGATGGTTTGAATGTTCCAGTATTGCTGATCATCACCAATAAAAGTTGCGTCGTTTTTGCTGTTATAAATACGGATCACCTCTCCATTTAGCTTTTCGAGGTATTGTTCCCGTACGCGGGTTAGTGAATCGCTTGATATTTCATCGGCTTCCAGGTAAAGCTTGGCTGTAACCATGGTGCGGTCTGTAAGTCGGTCAAAAAAATCACTCTGCATAAACTTTATGAAGGTAAAGTATATGGTAAAGAGCACGCAAAGCAATACTAATGTACTGATCAGTGTAAAGTATAATGCGAGCCGATCTTTTATTTTCATGCCTCTTTGAGGATATAGCCCATCCCAATTTTTGTATGTATCAACCGTTTATCAAAGCCCTTTTCAATTTTTTTTCTGAGGAAATTGATGTAAACATCAATTACGTTGGTGCCGGTATCAAAACTAATATCCCAGGCATTTTCTGCAATGTATTGTCTGGATAGTAATCTGTTCGGGTTTTTTAAAAACAGCTCGAGCAGTATGTATTCTTTGGCAGTAAGTTCAATTGCTATGCCGGCTCTTTCAACAGACTTACTATAGGTATCCATAGTGATGTCTGCAAAATTAAGAATGTTATGTGGGGCAAAATTTTTGTTGTTTCTTCTTAAAAGTGCTTCCAGGCGAGCAAGTAATTCTCTGAAATGAAATGGTTTAAGTAAGTAGTCGTCGGCACCGGAACTTAGGCCGGTTACTTTATCTTCAATAGAGCCAAGTGCGGTTAGCATAAGGATAGGAAGATCTTTGTTTTTTGCTCTCAATTGTCGGCATACCTCAATGCCGTTTAAGCCGGGCATCATGATGTCGAGTATTACGAGATCATAC
>NZ_JBFTIZ010000442.1:0-2385 GCF_056395165.1 Pedobacter sp. 10L46_2 | reverse complement strand
CCCTTACCACCCCTATTTGTAACGCGATAATCTTCGATGTCGGTACGTTTGCCATAACCTTTTTCTGATACAACAAGAACAGTAGCTCCCGGATCATTAACAGCAATCATGCCAACTACTTCATCATTTTCATGAGCAAGGGTTACACCACGAACACCAGTTGCGGTTCTACCCATCGGTCTCACCTTTTCTTCGTTAAAGCGAATTGCCCTTCCAGAGCGCAATGCCATAACAATTTCACTGGTTCCGGTGGTTAAACTTGCTTCAAGTAACTGATCACCTTCATTGATATTGATTGCATTAATACCATTAACCCTAGGTCTTGAATATGCCTCCAAAGAAGTTTTCTTGATTGTTCCTTTTTTGGTACACATGATAATATAATTATTTTCAAGGTACTCCTGATCTTTAAGGTTTTTAACCTTAATAAAGGCCTTAATCTTTTCTTCTTTAGGGATATTAATGATGTTCTGGATTGCTCTTCCTTTACTTAATCTAGATCCTTCAGGAATTTCGTATACTCTTAACCAGAAACAACGACCTGTTTCTGTAAAGAATAACATATAGTTGTGGTTGGATGCAATTAGCATATGTTCAATGAAATCTTCATTTCTTGAGTCACTGCCTTTTGAACCTTTTCCACCTCTACCTTGTGTACGGTATTCTGTTGCCGGAGTACGTTTGATATAACCTTCGTGAGAAATGGTAATTACTACATCTTCATCTTCGATGAAGTCTTCCATGCTCATGTCTTCTGCAGAGTGTACGATCTGAGTTCTACGCTCATCACCGTATTTTTCTCTCATTTCGGTTAATTCCTCAGTGATGATCTGCATACGTTTACCTTCATCATCTAAAATAGACTGTAGGTATTCTATCGTTTTCATTAATTCGTTGTACTCATCTTTAATTTTATCACGCTCCAGACCAGTTAACCTGCGGAGTGTCATATCAAGGATGGCTCTGGCTTGAATATCACTTAATCCAAATTTCTCCATTAAGCCTACTCTCGCTTCTTCAGGGGTATCTGAACTACGAATCAGGTTAATTACTTCATCTAAATGATCAAGTGCAATTAACAAGCCTTCTAAGATGTGAGCACGTTTTTTTGCTTCGGCTAATTCAAACTTAGTTCTGCGGATCACTACTTCGTGACGGTGTTCAACGAAATATTGAATCAGATCTTTTAGATTTAATAATTGCGGCCTGCCTTTAACCAGGGCAATGTTATTTACACTAAATGAAGTTTGTAGCGCAGTTTGCTTGAATAGATTGTTTAGTACGATTGAAGCATTGGCATCGCGTTTAATTTCGTAAACAATACGGATACCGTCTTTATTGGACTCATCCTTAATGTTTGAAATACCTTCAATTTTTTTCTCTCCAACAAGTTCAGCAGTACGCTCGATCATCATTGCCTTATTAACCTGGTAAGGTATTTCGGTAACAATAATGGTTTCGCGGTCCTTTGTGGTTTCAATTTCTGCTTTAGAGCGCATTACAATACGGCCTCTACCAGTTTCAAAAGCTTCCTGAACACCTGCGTAGCCATAAATAATAGCTCCTGTAGGAAAATCAGGTGCTTTTATGTGCTTCATTAATTCAGGAATAGTAATATCGTTATTTTCGATGTAAGCTATTGTTGCATTAATAGCTTCTGTAATGTTGTGAGGAGGCATATTTGTAGCCATACCCACTGCAATACCTGATGATCCGTTGATCAGTAAGTTTGGAACTTTTGACGGAAGAACTGTTGGTTCTTGCAATGAATCATCAAAGTTTAACTGGAAATCTACAGTATCCTTATTGATATCAGCAAGCATTTCCTCTGCAATCTTCTGGAAGCGGGCCTCTGTATAACGCATTGCTGCTGGAAAGTCACCATCGATTGATCCAAAGTTACCCTGTCCTTCAACCATTAAATAACGTAAGCTCCATTCCTGAGCCATCCTTACCATAGTGTTGTAAACAGAAGCATCACCATGTGGGTGATACTTACCCAGTACCTCACCTACAATACGTGCAGATTTTTTATATGGTTTGTTGTTTGTTAATCCCAGATCGAGCATACCATATAACACTCGGCGGTGTACAGGTTTTAATCCATCACGTACATCAGGTAGAGCCCTTGATACGATAACCGACATCGAATAATCGATGTAAGCTGATTTCATTTGCTCGTCAATATCGATCCTTATTATTTTGTCTTTTTCTTGATTTTCTAAATCTTCTGCCATAAATATTAATGTTCCTTAAGAACGATTTAAATGTGGTATTCTTATAACCTTGCGAAGCTAATAAAAAAAGCGCCATTAAGGCGCATTGTGGAAAAATTTTAACGTAAAAATTAGGCTATTCTTAAGCCCATTCTATCCCCTTTTTAAG
>NZ_JBFTIZ010000441.1:0-4240 GCF_056395165.1 Pedobacter sp. 10L46_2 | reverse complement strand
CTTCACCTTCGTTTGGATAAGAAGTAAGATACTTATAATGAACTAATAATCTAAATCCAGTGATATTCTGCCATTGAATTAGCTTTTTGCGTTGGAACTGAAATATTTGCAGAAAAGCAAAGCTGTCGTATAAACCTTTGCTGGAGGACAACATCAGCCCCTGCTCTGATATCATAATTGCTGCTTTTAACCGAATCAGTTTGTTTGCAATAAAGTCAACGATCGCAGGAAGTAAAAAGACCATTGCAATAATTCCAAATACAATACGATCATTGTTTCCATGGGCTTCGAACATTGCATAGGAAAACAAGACAACTGGTATCAACGTCACAAATAACCACACAAGACTTCTGTAGGGCTGAGTTGATCTTTTTATAGTTATGGATTCCATATTGATATTTAAAGACGCGTTAATCCTGTGGGCAGAATTGGTGATTTGTTTACTGCAAAACACATTTCTTGTAAAAGGTCATATGATAAAATTACGCATTTTCACTAAATAGTATGTTCTAAAAAGGAAAATGCCTGCTATTCGTGCGATTTGCAGGCTTTTTGTCGGTTCTGATACCTTTTTGGTGCAGAGTGGGGAATTTGTACCTAAGCTTAAAAACCGTCTTGTTTAGTGTCTGAGTGGACCTGGGAAATTCAACTCACCAAATTACTCACCGCCATCTCTGTTTTTATAACTGCAAATGCAATCCTGTAAAATTAGACTTGAAAATGATATCCCTTTTTAAGCGTTCGGTGCTTTAGATGTACAATACTTTCAAAATTACCCCTTTCAAAGCGAAATCGACTGATCAACCTGGCCGTACTAGGAGGTTACATTATACGAATATAGGTGGCCTCCTATCGAATAATCCCGCTTAGCTTCCTATGCTGTCCGGATAGTTTCTTTTTTGGGTAGCTTATAGAGGAGCAAGATAAGTGCCAGGTAGAAGATCAAAGAAAACGCAGGCTGTGCGGCTCCAATAAATCCGTAACCGCTATTACATTTTGCAATAAAAGCAGAGACCATACAGATGCAGAAACCAATATATACCCATTCTTTGATCCTTTGAGGTACCTGGGGTATTAGTAGTACTAAGGCACCGATTAATTTGGCTATGGTCAGTTCTATCCGAAAGTAAGCCGGAAAGCCCAGGCGTCTGGTAAACTCTGCCTGATGTGTCTCGGCATACCATGCAGCGAAGATCATAAAAGCGGACATTAGGCCTGTATATAGCCAATAGTTTAAAGATTTCATTTTCATTTTTTAAGTTTTAAGTGAATCTGGGCTAATGACGATCGGGCAGGCCGGATGGGGACAAGGTCAGGGGGTCAGATGATCTTATTGTGTGTTTTCTTTTTGGTCAACCTTTTAATCTCCTTTATCAAGGTTTTTTTTTCTGTGCCGGATTTTGTCAGATTGATTGCTTGCTGATAATGTTCGATAGCAGTATCAATGTTGCGCTCTGCATGTAAATAGCCCAGCAATGCATGGTAAGAATTGCTATGATTGTCATTTACTTTTTCCGCTTCAGTTATCGCTTTTTCATTGCCATAGACTTTGGCCAACGCGAACAGCCGGTTCAACGCAGTGACAGGTGAATTTTCTATAAGGATGAGCTGATCATATAGCTGTAAAATATGCTCCCATTTTTTTTGGTCCGTTGGTGTGGTGTGCCAATAAGCAATACCCGCTTCCAGGTGATATTTTGTAACTTCAGCCCCGCTACAGGCATGGATTAAATAATAATTGCCCTTTTCTATCAATGCATTGTCCCATAAACTTTTGTCCTGGTCTTCAAAGAGAATGGCTTCTCCCTCAGGATTTGTCCTTGCTTCCAGTCTTGAGCTCTGAAAACACATTAAGTTTTAGTCAGCGGGTTATCGGTCAGCACCAGGGCAAGTCTGGTGGCTTCTGAACAAAGGTCTTTTCTGATCAACTGATTGTTGGTTTTTGAAAAATACCCTTCATTAAAAAGCAGGTATAAGGTTCGCAATACGGTTTCCAGGCGTTGTCTGATTTCTTTTTCATTCAGCTCTTTGATTCGAAAATGGTCTTTTCGAAGCTGGTTTCTCGCCCTTAGCAGGCGTTTCTTGATGGTTTCGGTTTTGGTTAGAAAGGCATTTGCAATTTCTCCCACACTAAAACCACAGAGTATTTGCAAGGCTAAACAGATCTGATTTTCCATTGGATTACCGGGGTTGCATACTGCAAAGATCATGGCTAGCTGGCTATCTGCTATAATTTTAGGATCGAATTCAAAATCTTGCTGGTCTGAAATTGGAGATGCAATGATTTGTTTTTTGACCTGCGATTCAAAAATAGCTGTGTGTTTAAAGTAGTCTTTGAGCTTGTTTTTAGCAACCGTATAAAGCCAGGCCGTTGGGTTTTGCGGTATTCCGTCAATGGGCCAGTTTTCCGAAGCTTTTAAAAAGGTTTCACTAGCAATATCTTCGGCCAGTTCAATATGGGCTAAACCAAAATGACGGCACAATACTGCCGTCATTTTAGCATATTCCTGCCGGAATAGGTGCGGTAAAAGTTCCTCAGACGATTTTACGATGGGCTTCATTAATCACGTTTTAAAACTTCTCTCACTTCAATGTTTCCGCCAATTTTGAAAATGGGATTAGATTTTGCGATTTCTACAGCTTCTTCAATGGTGTCGGTTCTGATCACAATGTAGCCACTTATAAATTCCTTGATTTCGGTATAAGGCCCGTCCGATATCACATTGTTAGGTCTGACTGTTTTGGCACCTGCAAGCGTTGGCAAAAGGGTATTTCCTTTGTCTGCCAGTTTGTTTTGTGAGGCAATGCCGGCAAGCCAGTTCATTCTCTCCTGCATTTGTTCGGGCGAAGGTTTGAAGTCTGTGGTATTGTTTAGTCTGAAAATTAATGCGAACTCTTTCATAATTAATTGTTTTTTCTGCTGATGACGATTGAAATTACAAAAGGAGGACAACAATATATAAGAACTGTCAGGAATTTTGAGATTTTTACCTGGGAAGGAGGGAATTTATTTTTACTGTGGACTATAATGTATTGGGAATCCTTATGTCAGCAGGTCTTTTTAAGGGTTTTTTGATGTTGGAAGGATTTCTTAATCGATTAATCTCTAAGCGGTCTAAATTGGATTTTTCGACCATAATGGTCACTCTTTCCGCATTTAAACTGACAATAATTCAATTATTCAAAATAGAAGTATTCGGCAATTTATAACTTTTGGCTATTTCTTTTACCGATTGATTATGATACATGAATAATAATACCAGTTTTCGTTAAACTCGTCTAAACTGCTCCAGCATCTTTCCTTTCATTTGGAATAGGTTTTATTCCAAAACTGTCAACCTATAGGGGTATGAGACCACAACAATGGCGAATGTACGGGTTGGCAGTATTTTATAAAAGGAGATAGGCCACCGTGGGTAACGGTTAACTTTAAATAACAAATTCGCAAAATTATTTTACCCTATAAAAGGTAGAATTTCATTAAATGGTTTTCCAACAATAATTCCATAACATGAAATCAAAAATAAAACAGCTATAATAATTAAAGCAATAGGTTTGTACGTGAATACCATCCCTTTCTTTTGAGTGTACCTATAGTTGATGTATGTGCCTATTAAGAAAAGACCTGTAAATAAGAGTATAAAATAATTGACCTGCATATAATAATGTTAAATTTATTGATATCGGATAGACCCTATAAACCACAATTTTGTATTATTTTATTTTGTCTATTCGCACTTCAAAAGGGTAAATTGACGCTTTCCCAACTTCAAATGAAACTTCTACCTTATCATTCGTTGTGAGTGGTTTGCCTTCATTGTCATAAAATATCGTTTTATCAGATCCACGTCCCGCATTTTCAGGAACAAAAACGCTGTTATAACCATTTTGTGCCCACTTCATCTCCAGGGGAGTAATCGTTTCTCCCTCATCCCCAGGTGCTGTATTTACATATACTGATTGGGGCCTGTCAACATAAACCGTCATTCCTGCCGAATAATTCAGATAGCCGGTAATAGAGAAACGTTTGCCTTCGTTAGCCTCTTTGTCAGCCAAAATTTTTTGTACTGCCGTCTTTGACGATTCGACTGGCGTTCCTTTTTCACGGTTTTTTCCACTTTCAAAATTTGAGCAGGAGCTCGCTGTTGATAATGCTCCTGCAATTGCTGCCGTTAAAAACAATGTTTTAAATTTCATATGAATTTGTTTTCGTTAAGGATGATGTTATATGGTGTTGCTT
>NZ_JBFTIZ010000440.1:0-4387 GCF_056395165.1 Pedobacter sp. 10L46_2 | reverse complement strand
CCAATACCCAGTTCTTCAAATCTACCGATTTATAGATGGTAAAATAAGGTGCCCATTCATTAGTAGTTGACGTAGCATAATAAACTTTGCCTATCCTTATAATTGAAGGATCCGGATTGTCGCCAGGTAATGCAGGGTTTACCAATTGAACATCGGCAGGAGCAACATTTTTATCTGCATCTCTTCTTTTAACGCCACATGATAGCAATACACACATGAAAACAGCACATATTACTGTAGTATTAATATACCTTATATCCATAAAACGGCCATTTATCATTTCACAAATCTATATTTATTTTTCACTTTTTACCCAAATCTATCGTTCCCGGATAAAATGTAACTACTCCTGTGGTAATATCGTGAAGGCCCCCGATGATTCCGATTTGACCTCCTTCTACCATTTCTTTGAGAATGGGACTTCGCTCCAGTATCGATTTAACAGACCTATTAACATTTATAGCGGCTACCTTTTCAACAAATTCGCTGTTGTTAGAATTGCGGTTCTCTTTTATGGTCAGCTCATCATCCACAGCAGGCCTGATTTTCGAGAGCAAAGAAGTAAGGTTGCCCATCTCCACATGATCGCAGGCACCTTTAATTGCTCCGCACCTGGTATGGCCCAGAACAACGATAATTTTTGCACCTGCAAGCCTGCAGCCAAATTCCATGCTTCCTAAAACGTCCTCATTAATAATGTTACCTGCAATCCGGATACTGAAAATATCACCCAAACCCTGGTCAAAAATTAATTCCGCAGATGTGCGACTGTCTATGCAACTTAAAATTATAGCGAACGGATGTTGACCATCTGAGGTTTCATTTGCTTGCTGTAAAAGATTTCGGTTGATTTTCAGGTTATTAACAAATCGTTTATTTCCCTCTTCCAATAAATTTAGCGCCATTATTGGTGTTATAGCTTCCTGATCTTCTTTTGTTAAAGTTTTCATGCACGACAATTTTGTGATGCAATCTAAGAAAAAGTCAAAAAAAATGAGTCCTTACGGTTTTTTTAGTTTCTATTTCCGCTTTTTGCCTGTCTAATCGATTGGCTATCCTTAAGATTAAAGCGATAAACCATAGTTAAACGATAACGTGAAGCATTAGGGTTACTTAGCTGATTATAAATATAATTATCGCCAGTGGTTAAAGTTTTAGTTTTGCGCGTATTGAGTACATTACTTCCATCTAGTGTAATTGTCATTTTTTCCTTCAGCGCATTCCTGCTTAGTCCGAAATCCAGATAGTGAACGGACCAGGTATGACTTTGTGCATTGGTTGTTGCACCTGTATAATTGTAACGCAACTGTAAATTCATCATCGTTGATATTTTTGCCTGAGTGCTAAACCTTCCTGTTGTGGCATTTCCATTAAAATCAAAATCCTGACCCAGATAAAACCCCTTTTGCTGGAACTCATAACCATTTAATTCGGCATTCAACTGTAACCATTTCCATGGATTATAAAGTAAAGAAAGCTCAAGCCCCTGTCTGATCTCACCGTCAATATTAACCGGAATAGTATAAAATATATCGTTGTTCCGATAGGTGTACATTTGGATAATATCAGAGTTATTTTGGTAGTAGACAGAAGGATTAAAGGTTAAATCTCCCCAATGCTTCAATAAGCCAAGTTCCAGCACATCCGCATACGAAGGGTTTAGAGCAGGATTGCCAATAAATTGAGAGTTAAGATCTGTAAGTTCATTAAATGGATACAACATCCATAATGATGGGCGATTAATTCTTTTGCTATAGCTAAACTGTGTCGTCGTTTCTTCATTGAGCTGATAGCTCAGGTTAAGCGTAGGAAATATGCGGATGTAATTTTTTTTATTTTGGTAGTCACCTAGTCGATCTTCAATACTAATTTTGGTAAGTTCTGAACGCAAACCCAACATATAAGAAAACCTCTTACCTTTATTGCTGAATTGAGCATAGGCACTGCTAATCAGTTCATTGTACTGAAGTTTATTGTTGATATTGTAATAAATAACCCATTGATCTCCTTGTTGTTGTTCTGCATAAAAATCACTTGTTACTTTTCTGTTCTCGAGTTTTAGCCCCAGTTCAAGCATCGATTTTTCGGTTAGTGGTTGTTCTAAATCGCTTTGAAGTAAGAAATCCTTACTACTGCCAATAGAACTGGTCCTGATACCCGGCAAAGTTTGTCATGATCTTTAGTCGCATTTTTAAAGTAGGCTGCAGTCATTGTATTGTGTGCATTAATGAGATAGTCAGCACCGAGATATATCAATTTACCGTCATCATGTCGGTCTTCATCCTGTGTTTGAGTTAAGAAACGCTGCTGTTCATTATCCAACACGCTTTGATTACTGCTGTAAAAACCTTTATAATCCGATAAACGGATGCCCAGCGTAGAGAACAGGTTAATTTTATCTGACTTATAATTCAAACTGGGATTTATACGGTTATCATTAGGAAGCCCTCCTACCACCTTTAGCTGGCCATTTAGCCCACCAATTTTATTCTTTTTAAGGATGATGTTAATGATTCCGGCAGATCCTCCGGCATCGTAACGGGAAGAGGGATTGGAAATAACCTCAATCTTATCAATTAGACCGGCAGGGATCTGATCGAGTAAATTGCTTTGCGTTAATCCCGAACGCCGACCATTAATTAAAACCATCACATTGCTATTGCCTCTTAGCCTTACTGCGCCTTCAGGATTTATCGCTACAGATGGTACGCTGTTTAATATATCGTTAACTGAACCGCTTTGAGATAAGATGTCTTTTCCAACCTCAAAGACCTTTTTATCCAGTTTTAAACTAATCATACTTTTTTCTGCAGTGATCGAAACTTCTTTTAGAACGGTTGTATCTTGCATAAGGCTAATATTTCCAATATCCAGTTTATAGGCTGAAGGACTTAGCTCAACGTTTCGACTTAAGGTTTTATAACCTATTAGGCTAAATTCCAATATGACATTTTCTTCAGGCAATCCTTCTAAAAGAAATTCTCCTTTCTCATCACTAATGGTGCTTAAAATAAGTTTCCCAAGGATATTTTTAACTTGAATAGTTACGTAAGGCAGTGCGAGTTGTGCTTGGTCAGTTAATTTGCCATTTACCAATCCCTTTGATGGTATTTGATTGTTTTGCTGTGCATTAATCGTAGAGCCTATAACACAGACCATGATAGTGATGAGTAGTTTTTTCATGAGGCAAGATTAAGACTGCGGCCGTTCAAAACACAATAAAACATGCCAACGGCTCTATATCCTTTTGAAATACATTTTTCTGTCTTATATTCAGTTTAGCTTTACATCATGGTTAAATTTCGCTTCTTATTCTTTCTAACCCTCTTTTTGTCATCCTGTAAACAGGATCTCCATTATGAATATACAGACGCCGTCTATAAAAACGGCGACGATTTGAACTGGGCAAAAAAGAACTATGATACCAGCGGCTGGGAGAAGGAACGGGATCCAAAAACTGCCGTTTTTTGGTCCAGAGTTAACGTACGCATCACAAACAGAGATCCTAAAGACAGTATTTCTGTGGGTTTAGGGATTCACAGTTTTGGTTCCTTCGATGTCTACTGGGATGGTGTATTCGTTGGTAAAAACGGTGAGTTTGCAAAAGATAAAATCCATGAGGTACCAGGTACCGAAATGAGCGATTTTTTGTTGCCTGATTCACTGGCCAGATCCGGTTTACACACATTAGCGTTAAGAACTGCACAACATTTTAATACAGGAGAATTAAGAGGTGTTGATGTTAAACTACAATATTATAAGGCATTGATTCAAAGACCTCTAGTTGCCACTTCATATATGAATTTAATGGCAGGTGCTTTTCTTGTTGCAGCTTTCTATTATTTCTTCCTGTACATTAACAGCAGTCGTAAAGAGTTGGATGTTCTAATTTTTGGAATCATTTGTCTGCTTTTCTTTGCTCTGCTGGGGGTTGAGCATGTGAAGTTTTACATTACCATTCCTTACAGCCACTTTTACACACGGTTGGAAATTGTTGGCTGGCTTACCTTTGCCATTTCCCTTCTTGTCCCTTTCTATTTTACCATTCAGTTTTACTTTAAAAAGAAGTTCTGGCTTTTAGGTCTGCAATTACTGATTCTGATCTGGATTTACATCGATAATTTCAGGCATTACGACTGGACAGCCATGTTGTTTAGTTACACCATGTGGTTTTTCTCGCTCATTATTGTAGTAAATGCGTTATTTAGAAATGTAAAAGGTGCCTGGGTAGTATTTGTTGGTTTACTGATGAGTGCAGTAGCGAGTGCATTTATCGTTTATGATTTTTTTCTTTTCATATGTTATACCCTAATTGTACTATCTATGCTTTATTTACACACTATAAGAGCCAAACTACTCGAGAAAGAACACCAGTCTTCTTTAATAC
>NZ_JBFTIZ010000439.1:0-3708 GCF_056395165.1 Pedobacter sp. 10L46_2 | reverse complement strand
GTATTGAATAGTGGGTTCATGAAAGTGTTTACACATATTGAAAAATATGACCCCGAAAAGCCCTTTAAATCATGGCTTGGAAAGATTATAACCAATACCGCCATTGACCATTACAGGAAAAGCCTGAAGTTTTCAAATCACGACGAGCTGAGTGAACACGAAGACATGGGCGGGCCTGCGCAAGTATACGAGCAAATGGCCTATAAAGATCTGCTGGTACTGGTTCAGGGATTGCCCCCCGCATACAGAACTGTATTTAACTTATTTGCCATAGACGGATACTCACACGAAGAAATTTCGGAACTTTTAAATATATCGGTAGGGACATCGAAATCAAATTTATTTAAAGCAAGACAAAAGCTGCAAGAAAGGCTTAGTTCCGCGGGTGGAACCAGGTCTGGGGACGTATATTTTAATAACTTTAGTACTCAAAATGAAGTGCCTTTACAAAACAAAATAGCTGTAGATGGAAAAAGATAATGGAATAGATAAGCTGTTTAGAGATGGGTTGAATGATCCTGAAATCCCTTTCAATGAATTGGACTGGGCAAAGATGGAACAGAAACTGGACGCGGGTGCTAAGAAAAGGGTTATCCCATTTTGGTTGTATGCTACAAGTGGCATTGCCGCTGCATTGGTTGTTGGTTTGTTCTGGTATTTTTCGGGGTCAGACCATGTAATTAAGGAACCTAAAAAAACGGAAATAGTTGAATCAAAAAAAGAGAAACCTGCAAACAATAAGCCCTTAGGCACAGATACCGGCGTTGTTGTGAAAACAAATCCGGAAGCGGTTGCTGTTGAACAGATTATTAAGCCGCCTGTTAAAAATATAGATCATAACTACGTTGAGACCCCGCAGGTTATAAACCGCAGTCAGGATCTTATTATTACTCCTGACACCTCTTCAGTTAAAGAAAACAAGAAACGGGAACTCATTGCTGAGGCAGTAACACCAAAAAGAGAAGATAAACAAACTGTTACTCCGGTTGACAGCTTACCGACGGGCAAGAAAGCTGATGTTTTAGCGCAAACCAATGGGCCTGCTACAAAAACTGATACTCCTGAAAAGAAAGACAATAAGCCACTGCCACCAAGCTTTACCGCAAAACGAAGCGCACTTACATTATCTGTTATGGCAGCGCCAGATATTTCGACTTCGAATAGGAATGTGGATACCAAAGTAAGCTCCAACATAGGGGTGCTTGCCACTTATGCAGTTACCGATAAAATTAGCGTAACCACTGGCGCTGTTTATTCAAGAAAGCTATACAATTATGGCGGGACCGCAGGGAGGGGCACAAAAGGTTTCTGAACTTGAAATCAAGAATCAGAACCAGCACATTTTTGGTGTAGCCAACTTATCCTTAAGTTTTGAGCGCAGAATAACCAACTCGCTGAGCTTTGGGGTACAACCTTTTATAAAGCTACCGCTTACGGGAATTGGAAATGGCAATGCCAGATTAAAATCTACGGGTGTTGCCTTTTCATTGAATCTGGGTTTATTTCCCAAATCCGGGCGCAAATAGAACTTACTTATCGCTATGATAAATGGTAGGCTGCTCTTTTGCCAATGTCATCTCCTCAATTACAGCTCAATCGGCCATAAGCCTATTTTATTTACACCGGATTACCTGCCGTAAAATCTAGGCTACCTAAGCCATATAATTTAATATAATTACTTATATTTAAAGCTCATCCCAGTTTATTATATGTTCTAAATTGTCACAAATCGCCCTTTAAAATGTCGTTTACGCACCGCATTAAATCTGCTTTTGCAATATAAATTTGCTGTATTAAATTGCTGCACTAAGCATTGAATCAGAATCAACCATCTCAAAATATGACTATATCTAAAACCGCCACAAATTCAAATAAGGTAAGTGCACACATCAAAAGATTAGAAGCACCCATAGCAGCCGCAACTCAATATATAAGGCAGATTATTTTAAGCACAGATAAAGAAATTGCAGAACAAATAAAATGGAATTCGCCCTGCTTTTATTATACAGGGCCAATGAAACCGTTCGATCCTAAAGAATATAAAAGAGATATCGTAGTGGTAAACCTCCATAAAGGCAATATCTTGCTGGTTTTTCCTACTGGGGCAAAAGTTAATGATACCAGTGGATTGCTTGAAGGAAATTTTACAGATGGCAGAAGACTGGTTAGGTTTAAAGATATGGATGATGTTAAAGCCAAACAGGATTCGTTAAAGACAATAATTACGGAATGGCTTAAGTTGGTAGAAACCAATTAGCATAAAAAGCGGGTGCATCCTGGTATGATACACCCGCTTTTAGGTTAAGTTATTACTTAGTAGAAAGTATATACTTTACAATTTTCTCGGCGTCGGCCTGAGTTACAGATGGGTGAGGTGCCATAGGGATTTCGCCCCATACTCCACTTCCACCTTTAATTACTTTTTTAGCAAGCAAAGTAACGTTTGCCTGTGTTGCAGGATATTTCTTTGCAACATCTGAGTATGCCGGTCCAACTAATTTTTCAGTTGGCTTATGACATGCAAAACAGTCTGATTTTGTAATCAGTGCTTTTCCCTGTGCAACATCTGCAGGTGATAAAACACTAGATGCCGGTTTAGCCCCCTTACCGGTTTTCTTAGTTTGTGCGTATCCGCTTGTGCATACTGCAAAAACAGAACAAATTAAAAAGACAAAGCTCTTTTTCATATTCAATACATTAAAATTAATTGAGTTCGGTTCATTTGATAATGCAAATAAACTAATTTTTATGATTTAAACGTGAAATCTGGCAAAGGAATTATTTCTCCACCCTTCATTGCCGACTCATGCGCCAAAATACCAACACAAGTGATGTTGGCAGATTCCTGAGCATCAGGATAGGGAGCCCTGTTTTCAGTTAAAGCTTTTAAAAACTCATTTACAAGATGTGGATGCGAACCTCCATGGCCAGACCCCTGGATAAACGATAGATGCTGGTTCTCCTCAGAATCATAAACACCAGCAGTGGTAAAATGCTGAATTTCCTCGGGAAGAAGATGCGCATAGTCTGGTATTTTAACTTTTTCAGGAGATTCACCGGTATGGATTACACTATCCTCATGTTCAATCAACGTCCACTCAAACGATTTTTTAGAACCATACACGTCAAAACTCTCTCGGTATTGTCTCGCGGTATTAAACAGCGATCTGGTAACTTCCGCAGACAAATCTGAATCACGGTATTTGATATGACAAGTTTCGATTGCAAATGGAGATCCATATTTTTCAATCAGATGATCATCAATTTTTCCAGAACCAAAACAAGAAACATATGCTGCCTGTGCTTTTGGTAAAGCCAGTACAGGGCCAACACAATGTGTTGCATAATGCATTGGTGGCAAACCTTCCCAATACCCCGGCCAGCCTGCCATTTCCTGCTGGTGGGAAGCTCTTAAGAATTGTATTTTGCCCAGGTCCCCCTTTTCATAAAGCTCCTTTACAAATAGAAATTCGCGACTGTAAATAACTGTTTCCATCATCATATACGTTAAACCGGTTTCTTTTACCGCTTCAACAATCTGACGACACTCCTCAACAGTAGTCGCCATTGGCACTGTACAAGCCACATGCTTTCCGGCCCTTAGCGCAGCAATAGATTGCTCTGCATGATTTTGTATGGGTGTATTGAGGTGTATTGATGTGAACTGCATCTACATCAGGATCTTTAAGCAAGTCCTCATAACTCACA
>NZ_JBFTIZ010000438.1:0-2450 GCF_056395165.1 Pedobacter sp. 10L46_2 | reverse complement strand
GTATATCATCGCCACCATCGGAGAAATACTTGCTGATCATTCTTGGATAAACGATCTGATGGTCGCTCAATATCAACTTTCTCCCCGAGGGCAATTCCAGTTTTTCGATCTGTTTGAACAGATCAATGAAAGTAGCGACATAGCCTTCCTCGACCCTAATCTTTTGGCTGACTTCAAATACCCTTAATTCATCCAGGCGAGCCTGAAATTCTTCAATCAATTCCTTCTGTTTTTGTATGATATTTTCTTTCTCTTCAATGACAATATGGGATGGCCTTGCATTCCACTCGTCTATACGCTTCAGGTACTCTTGAAACTGTTGAAGTTTTTCAATACTCAGCTTGTGCATAGCATGATTGCTTGAAAAGGGATCCTGCATCTCGAAGTGCCTGATCCTATTTTGTACGATCTGCCAAACATGACGAAAGAAATCCTCTTTACCTGTGAGATTGCCTTCGAGGGCATAGTTTAAATGATAGTTATAATAACGAGGAAATTCCTCTTCTTCAATTCTGTAAATCTTAAGCAGAAAGTGGTTATCATCATAGCTATACCTTAGCCCCATGAAGGTTCCCAGATCGTAGGGATGAGCAGAAAAGGAAAAAGATTTTCTGGGCTTGAAGTAACTTGTTTTCATTGGCAACATTCTGAATAAAGCTAAAATAAGATTTTTTAAAAAAAATCACGATTCATCATATCAGTACCGGCTTAACGCTTTCCTGGTTCAAGATCTAGTCAGATAAGATTAATTGGTTAGTTGTTCTTGCGATAACCTGTTGTTAAAACAGCACAAGACATAAGAGCTGTATCTATCATTACGAATCCCAAGCTTGAATTTTGATCATTAGCAGGATTTGTTTGAACACCTACAAATTCAAAACTTTCTCTATGATAAATACATTTCATCTTAATACACTTATCCTCCACTAAAACATTCCAAAAAATTAAAATATTATAATAATTATTAAAAATATAACTTTACATTGTCTGTTACTGGTGCTCCGAAAAGAACTGTGAACAGCAAAATTACCTTAACTTAGCGCAAAAAATATCATCTAGTGTTCGAATTTTTTAAGGCATATCAAACAACTATTAACGACAAGGAGCTTACCATACTGGAAAGCCATGCCAAGTTCAAAAAACAATATCTGCTGCAGGGAGATGATGTATTTATCTTATGTTTGTAATCTCCGCTCTCAAAAAAGAAGGAACTTTTCGATGCAACAAACTATTCATAAAAATTACAAGATTGCCGCTTACCTAATCTTTACAGCATCAGCAGTTACATTAATAAATCATTTTCTTCATTATGCTGATAATATTACCACGGGTACTCTGGCACTCGAAACAACACTCTTAATTGCTGTTTTGGGCTATTTTGCAACGTTAGGCAAGGATTGGCTAAAGTGGGTTCTTACTTTTATCACTGTAATTAGTGTGTTTGCATTACAGCCAATTTTAAAGGAATTTGATACTTATCCAGTATATGGTATACTAAGTGTTATTGCTTGTGTTCTACAGATCATAGCCATGCCATTTTTGTTTTTGGCGCCTAAGGACATCGTTAAATAAACTTTTCGCCCAAAGCGGTTATAACCAAGGTTCTTTCACCTCCATAATTACGATGCTCGCAAAGATATATACCCTGCCAAATACCCAGTGCAAACCTTGCGTTACGAATGGGTATAGTTACTGAGCTACCCAAAATTGACGATTTTAAATGAGCAGGCATATCGTCAGAACCTTCATAGTCATGCTCGTAATCAGGATCATCTTCCTGAACCGTCTTATTAAAGAAAGTTTCAAAATCTTTCCGGACTGTCGGATCCGCATTTTCATTAATAGTAAGGGAAGCAGAAGTATGTTGAATAAATACCTGGCAAATCCCGGTTTTTAATAATTTAATTTCTGGGAAGGCCGCTTCTACTTCATCAGTAATCAGGTGAAACCCTCTTTTTCTTGCTCGAAGCGTTAATATTATTTGGAAGATTTCCATAAATAATGATTTCATGTTAGCACTAAAGTAGCTATTTACATCTGAGAATATCAGAGGAACAACTTTAGAAGTAATTCCTGCTTTAAGAGTAGTTTTAAAATAGCAAGAAAATGAATGTTGTAATAATTTTTGATATATCAGCTAGATTAGACGAGTTGAAATTAAAGGTTATTAAAGTAGCTGGAAATCAATTAAGAAGTTATATCATTTACCCAAACACTCCATGTGGAAGCCAAATGATACGCTTCAATCTGTCAAAAACGAATTTACGCAAGCCATTGATGAGGTGAATGCTTCCAGCGCTGATAAAATCTTAATTGAACGATTAATCGTCGTCTCAGCAAATTCGTGGATAGGCATACCTGGTACGAAATAATAGGATTTCAGAATTCACCTTTAAACAACAAATCCCTGCTCTTTTGAGGCCTTGATTAACCGRAGAGCATTCTTTGCC
>NZ_JBFTIZ010000437.1:0-2451 GCF_056395165.1 Pedobacter sp. 10L46_2 | reverse complement strand
GATGTGTGGTTACTTGCGAAGAGCACAATAAGTTTGGCGGATTAGGAGAAAGCATTGCAAGATTACTTTCAACTGAGCTTCCGTCTCCTCAGGAATTTGTTGCTGTTAACGACAGCTTCGGGGAAAGTGGTACTCCTGATCAGTTAATGACTAAATACGGATTAGATTCAATTAATATTATTGAAGCAGCTCAAAAAGTAATTAAAAGAGCAAAAAAATAAATTACCTATCCAACCAAAATAGAATAAATGAAGCAGGTTGAAGATTCAGAGATTTTAGAGAAGTTCTCAAACACAAAAACTCGCGATGAAGCCTTTAACCTGCTTTTAAATAAATATCAACAAAAAATTTACTGGCACATCCGACGCCTGGTAATTGATCATGACGATGCGGATGATCTGGTACAGGATGTGTTCATTAAGGTTTGGAAAAATCTCGATTCTTTCCGCAGCGACTCGCAGCTTTATACCTGGATATACAGGATTGCTACCAACGAATCTATCACCTTTCTCAATAAAAAGAAACAAAGAAACAATACTCCTTTAGACGAGGTATCTGATGAACTGGCAGAGACCCTGATAGCTTCATCTTATTTTAATGGGGATAAAATACAGCTAAAACTACAGCAAGCATTATTAACTTTACCTGAAAAACAAAGACTTATATTTAATATGAAATATTTTGATGAACTTAAATATGAGGAAATTTCGGAGATCACTGGCACCAGTGTAGGTGCTTTAAAAGCCTCTTTTCACATAGCTGTAAAAAAAATTGAAGTTTTTATGCTAAATGAAGACATTACCTTTTAAACCTTTTGGCAATTAATGCATCAATACATTTGTAATGAAACAAGATTTTGAAAACGATGAATGGATGAAGGGAGTTCGGGAAACCGGGTTTACTACTCCTGCGCATTATTTTAATGAATTGAGCGAAAGTATCAATGCCAGAATTAGTACTGAAAAATTAAAATCTGTTATTCAAAATGATGGGCATACTGTACCAGATCATTACTTTGAAAAATTGCAAGCCAATATTTTAGCAAAAACAGTAGGTGAAACAAAACCAATTGCAAAACCTAAAGTTATACGCTTATGGAATTCCCATCTCGTTAAGTACGCTTCGGCAGCCTGCTTTTTATTAATAACTGGCGTAGGTTTGTATTTCAACCAACAGCAAAGCCCTGCGCAACAAACAGTTTCTTCAGATTTGGCCACAGAGCAAATGTTATACGACATAGATGAGCAAGTAATTATAGATCACATTAGCAGTACCGATATTACACAGCCTAAGTCCACAGTAGCAGATACTGATTTAGAAAATTATATACTAACTAATTATTCGCAGAATGAGCTTGCAACAAGTTTATAATTTATAGAAGAAATGAAAAATTTAACCATTATAGCATTCCTTTTCGCATTTCCATTTCTTGCAATGGCACAAAAGCCAGATGACAAGAAACGCGAAGAAATTGAATCTTATAAGATTACTTATTTAACGCAAAAACTTGAGCTTTCAGCTGAAGAAGCTAAGATCTTCTGGCCAATCTACAATGATTACCAAAAAGAACAATCCCAACTGCGTAAAGAACGTGGACAAAAGATGATCAGTTTCAGAAAAATGCCCGAAATTGATGAACTTTCTGATAGCGAAGTGCAAACACTTATTGTTAATGATTTTAGCTTTAAACAAAGAGAACTAAACCTCGACAAGAAATATTACGCAAAACTAAAAGCGAGCTTACCCATTAAGGTTATAGGAAAATACTATAGAGCACAGGAAACCTTTAAACGCGAACTACTATCAAGATACCGTAATAAAAGGCCTTAAAAAGGTGTGTAGCAAAATAATTCTTAACTTTGTGTATGCTTACACAACGTCAGTTATTTCTTCAACATAACGCTCAAACCACATTAGAACCTCTTCTTTTAGAATTCAATAAAGCCAGCGGAATGTATCTTTATGATACTGAGGGCAAAAAATACCTCGACTTAATTGCCGGCATTGGCGTTAGCAATGTTGGCCATTGTCATCCTGCCGTTGTGGAAGCAGTAAAAAATCAGGCCGAAAGTTACATGCATATCATGGTATATGGCGAGTTTGTTCAAAGTCCACAAGTCAATTTTGCCAAAGCCCTTGCAGATGTTCTTCCTGCCAATTTAAATTGTACTTATTTTGTAAATTCCGGAGCAGAAGCCGTGGAAGGCGCAATGAAGCTTGCAAAACGCTATACAAATCGTACAGAGATTATTTCCTGCAACAATTCCTATCATGGCAGTACTCAAGGTGCGTTAAGCTTAATGGGCAATGAGGAGTTTAAACAAGCCTACCGCCCTTTATTACCTCATATTAAATTTATTGAATACAACTCCCTAACTGATCTGGATCTCATCACTACAAATACCGCAGCAGTATTTATTGAAACCATACAGGGTGAAGCAGGAATTAGAA
>NZ_JBFTIZ010000436.1:0-4812 GCF_056395165.1 Pedobacter sp. 10L46_2 | reverse complement strand
CACCTATAATCCCGATGACGAAGCGGAATAAAAGAAAACTTTCGTAGCTGTTACTTAACCCAATGCACATAACGGGTATTGAGCCCAGTGCAAGCAGAATTGTGTAGGATAACCTTGGTCCAAGGGTATCGCATAGTTTACCAATAATTAGCCTGGCAATAATTGTTGCAGAAACTGAGGCAATAATAATATTGCCGATCTGATCTTTACTTAAGTGTAGCTGTTCTCTTATCAGCGGCATGAGTGGGGCTACGCCAAACCATCCAAAAAAGCAGAAAAAGAAGGTTATCCAGGTAATATGAAAGGTTTTCATTTGAATACCTTTCGTTGAAAATATATTAAGTTTTTTTAGTGGTTTAAGTTCTTCAGTCATAATTCATGAGATTTAGGTTCCGGAATTTGTTTGATGTTGTGGTGGTTAACGGTTTACGGAAATTAATTTCATGAAGGTGCTGCACTAACAGAAAGAGTAAATACTTTTTGATACATTTGATAAGTTTTATTTAATCGATGAGACTATTTTACCCCGTCAGAAATCCGACCTTCTGATGGGGTTTTTTATATTTAATTTTGTAAGCCGATGTATACTAACCCATCTTCAACCTTAACCGGGTAGGTTTGTATGGCGCATTCATCTCCGCTTAAGCACTCTCCTGTAGAAAGTGAAAATGTTTTTTTATGAAAGGGGCAGGCAATTTTAGGGTCTTCACCTACAGAGCCGATCATGCCGCGGCTAAGTGCCATTTGCCTGCGGTGTGGGCATAGGTTTTGTGTGGCATACCATTCATTTCTGCGGGTAAAATAAAATAAGGCAATTTGTTCCTCGCCGCATTTAACACATACTCCTCCGTTTTGTACTGCGTCTTCAACGCGACATGCTTCAAACCAGTTTGTTGTTGTTTCTATCATGATTTCTGTTTTGTTAGTGTATAAATAGGTTTGTTGATTTAAATTATGCTGTTGTCCAGTTTGCAGCCTTTTTCTGGCCGCGCATTTCGTCAAATTTTACACTTGGATCTTTTTCTTCGGGCGCATTCACAAAATGATTGAACCTTTTTCTTATTTCCGGATCCTCAATTGCTGTTTTCCATTCACATTGATAGCTGTTTACAATGTTTTGCATTTCAATTTCCCATTGTTCTGCCATACCCAGGCTGTCGTTTACAACTACATTTCTCAGGTATTCAATTCCACCCTCCATTTTATTTAGCCACGGGGCAGTTCGTGTTAATGGATCGGCAGTGCGGATATAAAACATTAAGAACCTATCTATGTATTTGATGCATGTATCGCTGTCTACATCCGAAGCCAGAAGTAGTGCATGTTGAGGTTTGCTGCCGCCATTACCGCATACATATAGGTTCCATCCCTTTTCGGTTGCTATAATTCCAAAATCTTTGCTTTGTGCTTCTGCGCATTCGCGAATACATCCGCTAACAGCAGATTTTAGTTTATGTGGAGCCCTTAGGCCTCTGTAGCGTTCTTCTATTCTAATTGCATAGCTTACACTGTCGTGCAAACCAAAGCGACACCATGTGCTGCCAACACAACTTTTAACTGTTCGTAATGCTTTTCCGTACGCATGTCCGCTTTCGAAGCCAGCAGCAATTAATTCTTCCCATATTAATGGCAGGTCACTTAAATGGGCTCCGAACATATCTATCCGTTGTCCGCCGGTGATTTTTGTATACAAGCCATATTTTTCAGCAACTTCTCCAATAATTACAAGCTTCTCCGGTTTGATTTCCCCTCCCGGAATTCTTGGAACTACTGAATAGGTTCCTCCTTTTTGAATATTTGCTAAAAACCTGTCATTACTGTCCTGGGCGGTATCATTACCTCTTTTAAGAATCATATCATTCCAGATGCTTGCCAGAAGTGATGATACCAGCGGTTTGCATATTTCGCAGCCGTCGCCTTTGCCTACGTTGTCCAGTACTTGCTCATAATTTTTAAGGTTGTGTATTTTTATAAGATCATATAACTCTTGTCTGCTCAGTTGGAAGTGCTCGCATACTACATTTCTAACGTACTTGCCATTTTCTTTCATGGTGTGCAGCATTAAATCTTTCACCATTGGTATACATCCACCGCATCCTGTGCCAGCCTTAGTGCATTTTTTGATTGCATCTATCGATTCGCAACCCTCTGCAGAGACAGAATTACAAATGGTTCCTTTTGATACACCCTCGCAACTACAGATCAACGCGTCGTCCGGAAGTCCGGCTAACCCAGCATTCTCAGTTTGGGAGCTGCCACCGCGGGATCCTAATATCAGATCTTCGGGGTTAGGAGGGAGCGCTATTTTGTTGTTTACAGTTTGCAGTAGCATATTGTAAGCCTCTGCTTCGCCAATTAGTATTCCACCTAGTAAATATTTTCCATCGTTGCTGATATTGATGCGTTTGTAAATTCCTTTATGGGTGTCTTCAAATAGAATACTCCTTGAGTCTGGTTCTGTTGTAAACGGCTACCACTTCGGCCATTTCGTATCCGGGAGCAATCAGTCCATAGATGTTATGGTTAAATAACGCACATTCCCCAATTGCAAAAACAGATGGATCACTGGTCTGCATTGATTCATTTACCAGAACTCCACCTCTGGTGCCAACTTCAATTCCGCAGAGTTTGGCCAGTTCATCTCTAGGGCGTATTCCGGCAGAAATTACAAGTATGTCTGTTTTTAATTCGCTGCCATCATTAAACTTTAGAGATTCAATACGGTTTTCGCCTTCTATGCTGCTTGTGCCTTTGTTTGTGTATATGGATAATCCTAGTGTAGCAAGTTTTGTTTGTAGCATCTGACTTCCGGCACTATCTATCTGCCTGGGCATTAGTCTTGGTGCAAATTCAATTACATTTGTTTCAGCAAGATTTAAATCTATTAATGCCTTCGCGGCTTCTAAGCCCAATAAGCCCCCGCCTAATACGGAGCCTGTTTTTGCATTTAAAGCATAATTTTTAATGAGCTCAAGATCTTCGATGGTGCGATAAACGAAAACACCTTCTTTATCAACACCAGGGATATCAGGTACAAAAGCCGATGACCCTGTTGCCAGAACCAGATAGTCGTAATTTAAAATAAGCCCTTTATTCGAATGTATGGTTTTGCTTTCTCTGTCAATTTCTTTTACCGGGTCGCCAAGATGAAGCGTAATGTTTTGTTCGTTGTACCAATTTTCATGAGATAAAGAAAGATCTTCTGCACTCTTTCCGTTAAAGTATTCGCTTAAATGAACTCTGTCGTATGCCCTTCTTGGTTCTTCTCCAAATACAATAATGTTAAAATTATCTGATTTAGAGGTTAATTTTTCGCAAAACTTATGTCCAACCATTCCATTTCCTATTACGATTACTGTTTTATGATTCATAATTTCGATTTTGTTGGGTTATTTATTTTATTTAACGGGTAATTGTGGTTTGTTTAATCAAATATATATAATAATTTGTATTATTTTTATAAATGTATGATTTATATCATGTTTATTTTGTTTTTTTAATATGTTTTTGGATTATTTTGTGTTTTATATTATTTTATCGATGATAATATTTTATTAAAATTGGTGTTTTTGATGTATTTATATTATTTATATCGTATATTTATGGTATTAAATCATTTTTTTAATATTTAATCTTGTTTTTATGGGTATTTCTTTGAAAAAAATAGATAAACCGATGTTTTTTGTTGTTGGTTCTGGTCCTGGTGATCCGGATTTGTTAACAATTAAAGGTTTTAAGGTTTTAGAAGCTGCAAAAGTTATCCTTTATGATAATTTGGCGTGCAAAGAGTTGTTAGATATAGCTTCTGATGATTGTGAAAGAATTTATGTTGGTAAAAAGCCATATGGACTTTGCACTTCACAGGAAACTATTCATCAACTGATAAAGCATTATGCATTTACAAGAGGAAATGTTGTTCGTTTAAAAGGAGGGGATCCTTTTATTTTTGGAAGAGGTTTTGAAGAAATCTTATTTGCGCGTGAGCACGGTATAGAATCTCATTATGTGCCGGGCATCAGTAGTATGCAAGCAAGTGGTTTAAATGATATTCCTTTAACCCATCGTGGAGTAAGCGAAAGTATCTGGATTATAACAGGTACAAAAAAAGATGGTTCTTTATCGTCTGATCTCCAATTAGCAGCTAAAAGTAAAGCTACAGTAGTTATATATATGGGAATGAAAAAGCTGACAGAAATATCAGCTTCTTATATTATGTCTGGCAGAGGGGCCGTTCCTGCAGCAATAATCCAGAATGCTTCAATGCCACATCAAAAACAAATTGTTTGTGAGGTTAAAGATTTGTCTCAGGCGGCAATGGATTCCGGGCTTTCCCATCCGGCAATTATAATAATTGGAGATGTAGTAAAAGCCGCGGAATTCGTTGCCGCTCAGGAAGCACATAAATATGCCTAGTTTTCTTTTACTTTATGAATCAATTGACGTCCTCTTACAAGTATTTTAATACGTTGACGCTTTAAGGATAGGTTAATTCCCGCTTCCTGATTTTCCTTGAGGTGTATTTTGTATGCGGTAAGTACATCTTTATAAGTGAGTAAGCCAATTACCCTGTTTTTTTCATTGGCAGATAATACCGGTAAAAACTCCTTATCGCATTTAGACATTAACTCTACGGCCCATGCAAGACTATCGTTGCTTTCTAATGCGGGAATATTTTGCTCCATGAGCTCGGCTATAGGGCCATTTGCATCGTGATTTTTGTTGTATATGCTTGACAGCGTGATTACACCTTTAAAGTTATCGTCATCATCTGTTACTATAAAGTGATTTTCTAATGGTGGGTTAAGGTCAAAG
>NZ_JBFTIZ010000435.1:0-2612 GCF_056395165.1 Pedobacter sp. 10L46_2 | reverse complement strand
TACTATTTCCTTCCGCAACCTTATCTCCCTGAGGTACCGCATTTCGCTGATTCCCTTGAGGTACAGCCTTACCCTTTACTACTTTTATTTTAACAGAGTTTGACTTAACCTGTTTTCCATTCACAACAACAAGTGCCGGTCCTATAATATATTCACCTTCTTTAACCCCAACAAGATCATAACTAATAGACATGCTGGCTGTTGTGTTTCCATTAATAGATGAATAACTTGAGGATTGATTTGGCCCCCCAACGACCTGAAAGCCATTAAGGGCTGGTGGATTAAACGATTCTATATTGCCATTTACAGAAAAACTAATTTCAAATGCCTCTCCTGTACCCACCACACTTTTACTTACCGATGCAGTAACTTTTACATCCTGGGCACCAGATTTTATTCCATTGGCAAACAAGGCGCTTGTCCACAGCAGTAATACCGACAATATATAGTGTTTCATTTTCATTTTAGCGCAAAAATACTCAGTCTACCAGTCTTTAACAATACGGCCTTTTACACCTTTTGCTTTTTTATTTTTAAGCTTATCCTGAGTGTTCTTTTCCTCATTCTTTAAGGCTTCAAGCATTCTTTCAGCATCTTCTTTCGACAATTTATCAGGTTGCGGCTGTTGTCCGTCTTTCTGATCTTTTTTATCCTGATCCTGCTTGTCTTTATCCTTGTTCTGCTGATCCTTATTTTGCTGATCCTTATTATCCTTATTTTGATCTTTGTTCTGGTCTTTCTTATCCTGATCTTTCTTATCCTGATCCTTTTTATTTTTATCCTTGTTTTTATCCTTATTCTGTTGTTGCTGCTGTTGTTTCAGCTTTTCCTGCGCATAAGCCAGGTTATACCTAGTCTCATCATCTTTAGGATTATTGATCAATGATTTTTTATAAGCTTCGATGCTTTCTTCCAGCTTTTTCGACTCTAGTAATGAATTGCCCAGATTGTGATATGCTTTGGCCTTAACCGCTTTATTCTCAGATGATGATGCAATATCTGTAAACTTCTGAGCAGCATTATCAAATTTCTTCTGCTTATACAAAGCATCACCAAGATTAAAGTTTCCCTCCACAGAAGCCTTCGATTTATCTACCGATTCCCTGTAACTCGCCTCGGCCTCAGCATATTTCTTTTCCTGATACAGCTGATTCCCTTTATGGATATACTTCTTCTCTTTCTGAGCAAAAAGCAAAGTGCCTTGTAATAATATAAATATGATGATGATAAACTGCTTCATTATTTTCTTACTTCAAACAAATTCAACTCACTTAATTTCAGGTTCTTTTTACTTGAGATAAAGAATTCTATAACCAATAGTATTAAAGCAAACCCAAGAAAAAACTGGAACCTGTCTTCATAATTCTTAAATACTTTACTGTCAAATGTCTTTTGCTCCATTTTGCTGATCTGATTCATCACAATTCCCAATCCACTATTGGCATTCGAGGCCCTAACATAAACTCCGTTACCAGCTTCAGAGATCTCCTTACACATTTGCTCATTTAGCTTGGTGATAACCGTTTGCCCCTTTTCATCTTTTCTAAAGCCTGTTGGATTGCCATTCTGATAAATTGGAACCGGAGCTCCTTCTGCAGAACCGAGGCCAATAACATGTATTGCAACATTTTTTTCGGTTGCTCTTTTTGCAGAGGCAATAGCATCATCCTCAAAATTCTCTCCATCAGTCATCAGTACCATTGCTTTACTTGTTCCATTTACAAAATCAAAAGATTTCATACCCATATCAATTGCAGCACCAATTGCAGTTCCTTGTGTCGGAACGATATCTGTACTAATGTTATTCAGGAACAATTTAGCAGCAGAATAATCAGTTGTTATGGGCAACTGAACATAAGCCTCTCCTGCAAAAATGATAATCCCTATCCTATCGTTATGAAGGTTATCAATCAATTGTGATATTGCCCTTTTTGCATTTTCAAGTCTGTTCGGAGAAAGATCTCCTGCAAGCATACTATTGGAAACATCAAGCAGGATCATTAAATCAGCGCCGCTCTTTTTACCCTCTTCCACCTTAGTTCCAATTTGAGGATTGGCAGCACCAATAACTAATGATGCAAAAGCAACGGTAAAAAAGATAAACTTTAATCCCGGTCTGGTAAAAGAAACCTCTGGGATCATTTTCCTTACTGTAGCTTTATCGCCAAGACTGGCCAGCGCCTTTCTTTTCCACCGGCGCACCAGAAAAAAAATCAGGATAAACAATGGAATGGCAGCTAGCCCCCATAAAAGCGCTATGTGTTCAAAACGTAACATATATTAAGTTAAAGCTCCTTTAAACAATGTATTTCTTAATCCAAATTCAACCAGCAAAAGAGCCAGCGCAATCAATGCAAAAGGCAAAAAACGCTCTGTTTTCTTATGATACTGTGTAACAGCGATCTTTGCTTTTTCTAATTGATCAATTTGCTGATAAATCTCTTTTAGCTTATCGTTATTTGTAGCACGGAAGTACTTACCTCCGGTAATTTTTGCGATACTGGAAAGCGTTCCTTCATCAATGGTAACAGGAACTTGCTGATACTGTATACCAAAAGGTGTTTTTACAGGATAAGGTGCATATCCTTTAGTACCCACCCCAACTGTATAAA
>NZ_JBFTIZ010000434.1:0-2631 GCF_056395165.1 Pedobacter sp. 10L46_2 | reverse complement strand
CTATAAGGTAGGGTTCAATAGTGTAAATAATTTTAACCGGGTTTTCAAGAGTGTGAAAGGTAAAACCCCTAGCGAATACATGGATGCGTATAATAAGGTCAGCAACATAAATTAAACCCCTTTCCACTAAGATCAACCTATCTGATTGATCTGATTCGAACGATTTGTAATTCTATGTAAGTTATGGCCTTACAATTATATATGCTAAATATCCCCTCTATTAGCCATAAAAATGATAAAAAAGTTTAAGTCGTTACCAGCAACATTTTCCATTGCTTAGTTCTAAAAGACATTATGATTTTGAGTAAGGTGAGGTTACAGATCCATTTTTACACCTACCCGCAATGGTCTGTGTGCAATTGCATACTCAAAGGCTTCCTGAGCCTCAGTTAAAGAAAATTCTTTCGACACTATATCCAAAAACGGAAAATTCAGATGCTGTTCTTTTATAAAGTTGAGGGCGTATTGAAGGTCCTCGAAATTATAGTTATGCAAACCTTTAATGGTAAGCAGTTTTCTTATGATTTGCTCAGCATCAATGCCAATCTTCCTGGTTTTAAAAACTGCGCCGGCCCAAATAGCAGTTCCACCGGTTCTTAATGATGCAATTCCCAATTCTATCGCGTCTGGCGAACCACTCATATCAAATACAACATCAATTTTGTGTTCAGCTAAGATCTCCGGCAAATTTGTTTCATCATTAGAATTATAAGAGAAATCAGCGCCAAATGCCTTTGATCCTTGTAAACGTTCACTATTCACATCCACTGCAATAATCCGTGTAGCCCCTGCAACCTTACTCATTGCGGCAGTAACATTTCCCAGAAGGCCCAGACCTGTAATAAGCACATTTTTTTTCTCCAAAGGCCCGGCCAGTCTAATCGCTCCGGCCACAGTTGCCAGTGCACAATTAATGGTTGCTGCAATAGGCAGGGGTAATTCATTAGGTAATTTAAGGACACATGTATGAGCCCGCAAAATACAATATTCGCTTAAACCACCATGAAAGGCGTCTTCTTCCAGAACCTGTGCATGGCCGTATTTAAAAAGATGCTCCGATTTTTGGGGCATACCTTTATCCAGCCATTCTTGTTGAGGATGTGAACAGAATATTGCCCAGGTTACCAGATCACCCTCCAGTAATTTGTTACCTGCCTGATCAATACGTGGATGATCTGCATCCAGTCTAACAATCCTACCTACAATCTCATGGCCCAATACAGTTGGTGTCTTTTCACTTCGGATGCCACTGAAAGTATAGAGATCACTTCCGCAAATGGTGGTATAAAGATTCTTGATTAATATTTCACCCGATTTAAGTGTGGGTATTTCTCTCTCTTGCAACTGCAGTTTTTTGCCGGCACCCTCAAAAACCACGATATTTCCTTTCATAATAACGATCTATTTGAGTGCACAATTACTAAACTTATGTTTAGCATAATTAAACACTATATTATGAAATTGTTAATATACTGGCAAGTATCTATTAATAATATTATAGCGTCATAACTTTTAAAACAACACTGGTTCGGCCTGCATCTGCTTCCGGATTAATACCTACAGTCATAAGGAAGTCTCCGGAATAAGACCTTTGGCTATCAATTGGGGAGGTTGTACCCGGGTAAAGGTTGACTTCCTCAATCTTATACATTTTGTCAGGAKCAAGGCCTTTAAGCTTTATAGGAATGGCGTTTTTAGCATTGTAAAGCGTAGAGACATAATAATTGAAGATTATAGCTGTATCTCTGGTCTCACTAACATATGATATGGCAGCTACTTTGTTTTCATAGGGATCCTGAAGCCGGTACTGCTGCCCGTGCCACACAATGTCTTTAATGCTATTGTATATTTTAACGGCATTTTGACTAAACAGAAGCTCTTTCTCGTCCAGCTCATTTACCTTCACATCATAGCCCAGTTTACCCATCATGGCTACATCAGTTTTAAATTTGATTGGCTGCTTACCCATATCTGTAACATGATTATCAACAGCTACCGAAGGGAAATAATAAGAATATTCCCACTGAATAAAAATGCGGTCAAAAGGGTTGGTATTATCGCTTGGCCAGAATTCAGTAAAATATTTTAGTGCTGCATAGTCTACTCTTGTACCGCCACCAGCGCAAAGCATCATGGGTATTTTTGGATATTTTTTTCTTATTCGCTCAAGTACACTGTTCAAGCCCTTTACATATTCCAGATAAAAATGATCCTGGTTTTTTAAAGTAGGGGAGTTGGCATTATAGATCAGTGAATTGCAGTCCCATTTGATAAAAGCCAAATCGGGTACTTCCTTAAAAACCTCATCTACAGTATTGAATACAAAATCCTGAACTTTTGGATTACTAAGGTCCAGAACCAATTGATTGCGCATGTAGTATTCCTTTCTTTCTGGTTGTCTGATAATCCAATCGGGATGGTTCTCATAAAGTTCACTTTTTGGATTAACCATTTCCGGCTCCAGCCAAATACCGAATTTTACACCATTTGCTGTCGCCTCCTTGCCCAAAGCACTAATGCCATTGGCTAGTTTCTGTTTATTAAATTGCCAATCACCCAAACCTGCTGTGGCATTATTTCGAGGGAACTTGTTACCGAACCAACCATCATCCAGTACAAATACATCTCCAC
>NZ_JBFTIZ010000433.1:1473-5375 GCF_056395165.1 Pedobacter sp. 10L46_2 | reverse complement strand
GTTCTGGATCGAAAAACGTGGTAACCACATCAACTACCCGCTTTGGCAAACCTGGGGCAACGACAAATCAGAAAAGTGGATCAAGGATCAAAAATATAAAGAAGGAGCGGTAACCAATGCCACTCGCCCTACCTGGGGCGATTATGCACAAGATTCCATATCTGTTTTCAAACAGAAAACCATAGAAGGTCATGCTGTGCGTGCCACTTTACTAGCTACAGGTATTACAGCCGTTGCTTTGGAGAGCCATGATCCTCAGTACATACAAACTGCAGATCAGCTGTGGAACAATATGGTTGGCCGCCGTATGTTTGTAACTGGCGGTGTCGGTGCCATTGCGCACGACGAGAAATTCGGGCCAGATTATTACCTTCCAACTGATGCCTATCTCGAAACATGTGCAGCTGTAGGTGCAGGATTTTTCAGTCAGCGTATGAATGAACTAACCGGCGATGGAAAATATATGGATGAGTTTGAACGCGTGCTGTATAACAACGTACTTACTGGTGTGTCTCTTTCAGGCGACCAGTATACCTATCAAAATCCACTCAATGCACATGATCATTCAAGATGGGCATGGCATTCTTGCCCATGCTGCCCACCTATGTTCTTAAAAATGGTTTCTGAACTTCCAAACTACATCTACGCATCTTCGGGCGATCGTTTGTTTGTAAACATGTTTATCGGTAGTGATGCCAATATCCGCCTGCCTGGCAAAACCTTAATCGCCATTTCACAGAAAACCAATTACCCATGGGAAGGAAAGATTAGCCTAACTGTAAATCCTGAAAAGGAATCGGCCTTTAGTTTAAGCCTCCGCATTCCAGGATGGGCAAGGGGGAAAGAAAATCCTTACGATCTCTACCGTTCCGATCTGCCTTCGTCATATACGCTGCTTGTAAACGGCAGCCCTGCCAAAGCCACAATGGAAAATGGTTATGCTGTAATCAGCCGCAAATGGAAAAAAGGTGACCAGGTGGAACTCCAGCTGCCTATGAAACCGCGTTTTGTTACTGCAAATAATCAAGTAAAAGACTTAAGAAACAGCGTAGCAATAGCGTCAGGACCTATCGTTTATAGCCTCGAGGCAGCAGATAACACTAATGTTGAACAGTTGCAGATCGATACTACTGCAGCATTGCAATCGCAATACAAAAACAACCTGCTAAAGGGTGTGAATGTGGTTACGGGCAAAACAGCTGACGGCAAAACTTTTACCGCTATCCCTTACTATGCTGTTGGAAACAGAGTCGCAAAAGGCTATAAAGTTTGGCTGCCGCTTCCTCAAACTGCACGAATTAAGGTAGATGTCGGTCAAATTCAAAATAAATTAAGCCCGCTGATCTACGGTTCAAATATTGAAGATGTGAACCACGAAATCTACGGAGGCTTTTACGACCAGCGCATATTCGGCGAGAGCTTTGAAGAACCTTCCACTGGTGTAAATCATAACCAATGGAAAAGGTTTACGGGCTATTGGACGGCAAAAGACGGTGCGGTTGCCATTATCCCTGGCAGAAACACAAATAGTGAAGTATTCATGACCGGTTCGCATCTAATAGGTGTAGAGCCAGATCATAGTGCCAAATTGATCTATGAGCCAAAAGAAGTAAGTAACGGGACCGTTCAAGCCGAGATCAGGTTTACCGGAAAAGGAGAAAGTGGTGCCCTGCTGGTTCGGGTAGCCAATGCAGGTGTAGGTGATGATGCTTTTGATGGGTATGAGATCAGCCTGAGCAGAGACGGTAAAAAGATAGCCCTTGGAAAGCACCTGCAAAACTTTGAATCACTCAAAGAAGCAGCTGCTAGTTTTGATCCTGAAACATGGAATAAAGTAAAGGTGGTACTAAAAGGATCCGAGATTGAAGTTTTCCTTAATGGACAACAGATGCTTTCCTTTAAGGATGAGCGTAACCCCTTGCTTAAAGGAAAGATAGGTTTGCGTACCTGGAGATCGCCAATGGAGTTCAGGAATATCTCCATACAAGAAAACGGAAAAACAGAACCACTCAGCCTTGTAAATGCCGCCAATGAGCAGGTGAGCTATAATTGGGATATCATCAGTTCAGGACAAGTAAAAGCCAATTTTGAGCTCGACAGCAATGTAGCCTATAATGGAAAAAAATCGCAGGTTATCACCTTTGCAACGGGTACCGGAAAAGTAGGAGTAGCCAACAGGAGTTTAAACCGTTGGGGTATTGCATTGCGTAAAGGGCAAACTTTTCAGGGAAGGGTATACCTAAAGGCAGAAAAACTAAGCGGCCCTGTAAGTATCGCGCTTGAAAGTGCTGATGGCAGCAAAACATATGCAATCAAAAAATTAAACGGTATAGGTGCCAACTGGAAGAAGTATGCATTTACATTGACCTCTGGCACCGCAGATAAAAATGCCAGATTGGCTATCTATATTTCTTCAAAGGGTAAACTTTGGATAGATCAGGCAGTACTTATGGGCACTGGTAAAGATCAGTTTAAAGGCTTGCCAATCCGGGCCGATATTGGCAATATGCTGGTGTCGCAAGGGCTAACCTTTTTGCGTTATGCCGGAACTATGGTGAATTCCCCGGAATACAGGTTCAAAAAAATGATTTTGGTATACCACCAACGGTTTTGGGATAGAAGAGTTTCTTAAGTTTTGTGAAGCAACAGCCATAACACCTTGTTTTGCCATAAACATCTATGAAACACCGGAGGATGCGGCTGATATGGTAGAATACCTTAATGGAAATGTGAATACAGAATGGGGGGCAAAGCGTGCCAAAAACGGACATCCAAAACCTTATGGAGTAAAATATATAGAGATCGGGAATGAGGAGGTTATTTTTAATGGCGATAACAAAAAAGCATATGAGGAATATGTAGCACGCTTTAATCTCTTGTATGCAGCCATGAAAAAGAAAGATAGTTCTTTAAAATTCGTGCATGCAGCCTGGTGGCGCCCTGAATCGCCTAATATGGAGTACGTATTCAGGGAACTTAACGGCAAGGCCGATTATTGGGATCTCCATGTAGGTGGTGATGATCCAAAGGCAGGTCTGGATACGGATAAGCAACTTGCAGATATGCAACGTATGTTTAAGCAATGGGATCCGGCAACCCAAATGAAAGTTGCCGTTTTTGAAGAGAATGGGAGCAAACATGGTATTCAGCGCGCCTTGGGGCATGCTACTAATCTGAATGCAATCCGCAGACATAATGAATTTGTACTAACTTCAAGTCCCGCCAACGCACTGCAACCTTATCAGCAGAATGACAATGATTGGGATCAGGGTCAGATTTTCTTTACCGCGGGCAAGGCGTGGGGGATGCCCCCATTTTATGCACAGAAGATGCAGGTAGAGAATTATTTACCCTTACGTGTTTTAAGTAAAGTAGAAGGTGCTCTGGATGTAACAGCAGCGCGTAGCGAAGATGAAAAGACCTTGGCATTACACATTGTAAATATCAGTGCTGAGGCCATTACTACTGCAATTGAGCTTAACGGATTTGAAGGTAGAAATCCAGAGACCGAAGTTTATGTGTTGTCGGGTAAACTTACTTCAAAGAATACACCTTCCGAACCTGAACGGTATAAAACAGTAAGCTCAAAGGTAAATCTAAGTGGAGACGCACCTAAATATAGCTTCCCGGCACATTCTTACACCATTTTAAAATTTAAGAGATAAGCAGACTTTAACTTTTAAGCCCCAACTTCTTATTTACCACATCCTTATAGGTTTCGCCAATTGGCAGGTAGTTCTTATCGATCACAATCCTGCCTCGCTCTACAAAATCAATATGGCTGGTGTTAATGATATACGACTTGTGTATCCTTAAGAAAAGATGTTGGGGAAGGATCAATTCAATGTGTTTCATGCGCTCCAATGAAAGCTCTCTGCCTCCAGAGGTATGAAAACTGATGT
>NZ_JBFTIZ010000433.1:0-1408 GCF_056395165.1 Pedobacter sp. 10L46_2 | reverse complement strand
ATGTAGTGGATCGATGAAAACAAGATTTTCTGCAGCCTGTGCTCAACCTTAATAAAAATATGGTCAGGTTCCATCGCCTCCGGAGCGTTTAAATTCATTCGTTTCTTAGCCTTGTTTACTGCAATCAAAAATCTTTCAAAAGTGATGGGCTTCATTAAGTAATCAATTGCATCGTATTCGAAGCCAGTTAAGGCATATTCCGGATAGGCTGTTGTGAGGAGGACCTTTGTTTGTCTCTGACGAATGATATTCATTACCTCGATACCCGTAAGGTTGGGCATTTGAATGTCCAGGAAGATCAGGTCGACGTTGCCGTTATGAATGAGATCGACAGCTGCTGTCGGGTCTGTGGTTTTCAATATCAGTTCAAGGCCGTTTGTACGCATTACATAATCTGCCAGTAACTTAACGGCATGGATCTCATCATCGAGGACTATGCAGTGCAGGATGTTACCATTCTTCATTGTTCAGTTCAAGTTTAACTGTAAATTGATGTTCATTGTCTCTGATATCCAATTTGTAACACCCTTTAAAAAGCAGTTCAAGTCTCTTCGTTACGTTGCCTATTCCAATCCCTCCGGTAAAATCCTTGCTTTTACTCGCTTTGGTATTGATACATGAAAATATCAGCTCAGCACCAGCCATATTGATGTCTATCCATAGCCATTCTTTATTTTCCGAGACATCTCCATGTTTAAAGGCATTTTCTATAAAGGGGATTAGCAATAAGGGCGGCACCTTCATTTCTTTTACATTACCAGTTACCTTCATATTAACGGCAACAGGGTTTTCAAAACGTAATTGCTGAAGGGAGATGTATTTCTCAATGTAACTGATCTCCTGCTCCAGTTCTATTTTTTCACTGCTGTCGTAGAGCATATACCTCAGCAATTCCGAAAGTCCTGCTATTGCCGGTAAGGCTTGCTCGGATTTGTGGTAAACAAGGGAATAAATTGTATTGAGGTTGTTGAATAGAAAATGCGGGTTGACCTGTGAGCGAAGGAATGAAAGCTCTGATGTGCGGTTCTGCAGTTCTAATTCTTTTTGCTCTAATTCCTTCTGCCGGGTGTACCTTATAAAATAGAATACCATTGCAAAAATGGTGTTTAACACATAAATGAGTATGTTATTTCTAAAAAAGAGGCTTAATCTTACAGGGTCAAGAGATAGTGCTATAGTTACCACATAGCTGATAAATAGACAAACCATAAAACAAACGCTTATAATAAGCGCCATGGTAATCGTTAGCTGCATATACTTCCGTGTAGGGTAGTACTTATACATTACCAGATAGGTCGACAACACGAACAGGAATGAGATACTCATATCTGTTACCATACTTAGCAATTGCACTGTGAAACTACGTTCATCTACCAGCGTCCACTTCCCATGGAGTAAGCCTGGTAGG
>NZ_JBFTIZ010000432.1:0-2650 GCF_056395165.1 Pedobacter sp. 10L46_2 | reverse complement strand
GGTTAGGATGGTGGGTATGATTACAAAAACGCCTTCTATTAAACAATTGATTTGCAGGCAGGAAATGGCAGTAGTGGTAAAGTTTTTATATCCGTTTACTGAGTTTATTAATGCTGGTTTTATGCTCAAAGCCAGGGCTGCGGTAAAATATCCGTACAATATAGCCCTAAGCTATAATAAAATGAACACCTTAAAAGGCTTGTATCCTGATATTAAAATGGATTATCCTAAAGTAATGGTTTCGCAGGGGAGTTTGCGTGTTGCAGCGAATCCGACGGTTGAGATGGTGCCGGAAGGGTTAAGATTTAGGTGGACGGTATTGCCGGAAATGGTATTAGCTGAGAAAAGCCAAAGGGTGATGATACTGGTTTATTTCCCTGACCTGGAAATTGGCCTTTACAGTATTGATGGTGCAAAGCGAAGTGAGGGAAAGGAGCTATTTGTTTTACCTTTAGAACTGAGGTTAGCGAGAATGGAAACTTATATTTCATTTATGGCCACACCGGGTTGCGATGTGGCCAACAGTGTGTATGTAGGCGGTTTAAATTAAGGTTTGGGGAAATCTGCACCAACGGTGGTTTCTTCCCATGCATCAAAATCATGTGCCAGTTCTTCGATTTTTTTACGGGCATTTTTTAATGCTGCGGCACCTAATAATAAGCGTAATGGAGGGTTTTCGGTCTCTACTACTTTAATGATGGCCTGAGCGGCGCGTACCGGGTCGCCGGGTTGGTTGCCATTGTAAGCCCTGATGTTGTCTTTATTCGCACCTGCGGTTGTTTTGTAATCTTCAATTTCGTTTTGTACTTCGTTGGCCGAACGCCCGGCCCAATCTGTACGGAAGCCGCTTGGTGCTACAATGGTTACTTTTATGCCAAGGGGGGCGGTTTCTTTTGCCAGTGATTCGGAAAACCCATCAACAGCAAATTTAGTTGCATTGTAATAAGCTAATGCTGGAAAGGCCATTAAGCCTCCGATTGAAGCGATATTGATGATGTGGCCACTCCGTTGTTTTCTCATATGGGGCAGCACTGCTTTTGTCATGTTGGCCAGCCCGAAGAAGTTGATATCGAACATTCTTCTGGTTTCGTGCTCGTCGCTGGCTTCTACTGAACCAAAGTAGCCAATGCCGGCATTGTTTACCAATACATCAACCCGTCCGAATATTTCGGTTAGTTGCTTTACGGCATCAGTAATATGATCTTGCCTGGTTACATCAAGCGTTATAGCTATTGAGGTTTCCGGGTATTGTTTAACGATATCTTCTACGTCGGCAATGTTACGGGCAGCAACTCCAGCTTTGTAGCCAAGTTCGAGTACTTGTTTTGCTAATTCCCGGCCAAAGCCTGTTGAACAGCCTGTTATGAGCCATACTTTTTCCATAATATGTGTTTTATAATTTTATATCTAAATAACAGTATAAGCGGAAGATGGTTGTCAGTATTTGATCATTTTAAATKATTGCAGAAATTTTAAATGACATGTTTAAAACCGATCTTTTTTAGCATTTTAGTGGAATTTCAAAATAGAAGTTAAAATGAGTAATAATTTGATTGATCACCCCGGGGTGATTACGGGATTTGCAGTTGTTGTTGTTGTGATGCTGCTTTTAGATTTGGGTGTATTTAATAAAAAAGTACATGCTGTAAGTAGTAAAGAAGCCGCTATATGGTCTGTGGTATGGATAAGCTTATCCATGATATTTAGTGGGGTAATTTACCTGACTTCGGGTTTTGAAAAGTTTACACAATTTCAATCGGCCTATTGGATAGAAAAGGCGCTATCGGTTGATAATCTTTTTGTGTTTATTCTGGTGTTCGGGTTTTTTAATGTGCCTAAGGAATTGCACCATAAAGTGTTGTTTTGGGGAATTATTGGGGCATTGGTGTTTCGCGCCATTTTCATATTTGCAGGTGTTGGGTTGATTAATTTAACTTATTTGCCTGAAATGACGGTGTTTGGCGAACTGATACGCATTAATGTTGTTTTACTGATTTTTGGGTTGTTTCTTATTTATGCCGRTATTAAATCTGGCCTGGCAAATGATCATGATGATGAGGACAAAGATTTTAGCAAAAGCCCTGGCGCCCGCCTGATTTACAAGTTCTTTAAAGTGAGTAAGGAGTTTGATGGTGCCAAGTTTTTTACGGTACAAAATGGTGTAAGACTGGCTACTCCTTTATTGGTTGTTGTAGCGGTTATTGAATTTACAGATCTATTGTTTGCAGTAGATTCTATTCCTGCAATTTTTGCCATTGCACCTGATGATCCGCTAATTTTATATACGTCTAATATTTTCGCTATTCTTGGATTGAGGGCTTTGTATTTTCTGCTGGCTAACTTTATTTATATGTTTAGTTTGCTGAAATATGGTTTGGCGGTTATACTGGCGTTTATTGGGGTTAAAATGGTGATTGCACCTTTTTATCATATTTCATCGCCGTTGTCGTTGTCTATTGTTGGAGGCGTTTTGGTGTTGAGTGTAGTGGCTTCGCTGGTGTTTTCGCCTAAGAAGGGGGTTGAGGGGTAAGAGGTAAGTTGGCATAATCAAGGGATCTCTCCTGGAGTCTCGTTAAATAAGAAAGCCTGGTCATTTGACCTGGCTTTCTTATTTAACGAGACTAGTATTTAAACTAGTGAGGTACTTAGA
>NZ_JBFTIZ010000431.1:0-3419 GCF_056395165.1 Pedobacter sp. 10L46_2 | reverse complement strand
GTGATGTGTACTATGATACTTTTCTGATCAATGGTAAGAACCAAAATGAGCAGCCACAATTTAAAGCCGGAGATAAGGTAAGACTTCGTATTGCCAATGGCGGGGCATCTGATTATTTCTGGTTAACTTATTCCGGTGGTAAAATAACCGTGGTAGCTACCGATGGAAATGATGTCGAGCCTGTAGAAGTTGACAGGCTAATTATAGCTGTATCCGAAACGTATGATGTGGTGGTCACCATTCCCGAAAATAAAAGCTACGAATTTTTGGTTACGCCCGAAGACCGCACCAAATCTGCTTCCCTTTGGTTGGGTAAGGGAGAAAAAGTTCCTGCTCAAAAACTGCCTAAGCTGAAATATTTTGCCGGAATGAAGATGATGAATGACATGATGGATATGAACGGCAACATGATCGAAATGGAAGGCATGAAAATGCAGAACCAGGTTATGGACATGAACACGGTAATGTATCCCGAAGTAACGGGTGAAGAGACCCCGAAAAAAGAAAACAAAAAAGCAGCTATGCCGGGGATGCAAATGTCTAACGAAAAAAACATGGCAGGTATGGATATGACAGCGGAAAGTCCTGACATCGTTACGTTGAACTATAATATGCTTCGTGATCCAAAGAAAACGACTTTACCTAGTGGCCCGTGGAAAGAGCTAAAGTTTGATCTAACAGGGAATATGAACCGATATGTCTGGACTTTGGATAATAAAACGGTTTCAGAAAGTGATAAAATCCTGATTAAGAAAGGAGAAAACGTTCGGATCATTTTGTTTAACAACAGTATGATGCGCCACCCTATGCACCTGCATGGTCATGATTTCAGGGTTGTCAATGGACAAGGCGAATATGCTCCCATGAAGAACATCATCGACATTATGCCCATGGAAAGGGATACTCTTGAATTTGCAGCATCAGAACCAGGTGGTGATTGGTTTTTCCATTGCCATATTCTGTACCACATGATGAGCGGAATGGGCAGAGTGTTCAGTTATGAAAACTCTCCGCCTAATCCAGAAATTCCTAACCCTAAATTAGCGCAGCGTAAGTTGTTTAGTGATGACAGGGAATTTCATCCCATGGCGAGAGTTGGAATTGAAAGCAATGGAAGTGACGGTGAAATCATGCTGGCCAATACCCGATACCGTTTTACTACCGAATGGAGAGTGGGTTTTCAATCCCATCATGGTTATGAAAACGAAAGTCATTTTGGGAGATACCTTGGAAGAAACCAATGGCTCTTTCCCTATGTTGGTTGGGATTTCCGTAAACGAACGGTTGATCCGATGGAAAAGAATATTTTTGGGCAATCTACAGCACCCGGGGATAATCTTTTCGGACAGGGCAATACCAAAAACTTTAGACAGGTATTTCATTTGGGGGTACAATACACTTTGCCAATGTTAATTGTTGCAGATGCTTCTGTCGATCATAAAGGAAACGTGAGATTTCAATTGATGAGAGAAGATGTACCTATATCCAAAAGATTGCGCTTTCAATTTATGGTCAATACCGATAAAGAGTATATGGCGGGGTTTAGATACATCGTCACCAAATATTTTGGCCTGTCCACCCACTATGACAGTGATATGGGTTATGGCGCCGGACTAACATTAAATTATTAACCAATTAATCTTTACATCATGAAGCATACCTATAAAATAATCGGAATGACCTGTCAGGGCTGTCGTAGTAAAGTTGAAGATGCCTTGAATAGTATTGACGGGATTTCTGCTAAGGTTACCTTGGAACCAGCTGAGGCAACGATTACGATGGATAAGCATATTACTACTGAAAAATTGCAGGAAACGCTTTCTGCTGCTGGAAATTACAGGATTGAAATGTCCGGCTTTCAAAAGATTGCCGCAGATAAACACAGTCCAGATCATTCTGGTCACCAACATCATGTTTCAGCCCCTCAGGGTCATGGCGCTGCTCCGGTTAAGGTTAATAAGGAAGAAACCGGAGAGGTATATTATTGTCCGATGCATTGTGAAGGAGATAAAACTTATGGTAAACCAGGTCATTGCCCGGTTTGTGGAATGGACTTGCTGAAGCAGCCGGTATTAAAGCAAGCCACTCAATTTACTTGTCCTATGCACCCCGAAATTATCAGAGATCAGCCTGGTTCATGTCCGATATGTGGAATGGATTTGGTTCCATTGGGTGTAAATTTGGAAGAGGAGGATAAAACTTATGAAACGCTTTTGCGTAAGTTTAAGGTCGCAACGGTTTTTACCATACCTGTCTTTTTGATTGCAATGTCTGAGATGATACCAGGTAATCCGATTTTCAAATTGATGGAATTGAAATATTGGAACTGGGTTCAGTTTGCATTTTCTATCCCTGTGGTGTTTTATGCAACATGGATGTTCTTTCAGCGCGCATGGCAATCCATAATTACATGGAAATTAAATATGTTTACTTTGATTGGTATCAATACCGCTACCAGGATTGTAGGCGAAAAAGAAACCACAGTTTCCATAGATGACATTCAGAAGGGGGACATGTTACGGGTGAAGCCGGGAGAGAAGATACCTGTTGACGGCAGTATTAAAGTTGGAGAAGTGACGATTGACGAATCTATGATTTCAGGTGAACCTGTTCCGGTGGAAAAGAAACCTGGGGACAAAGTTAGCTCTGGAACAATCAATGGTAATAAAACCTTTGTCATGCTTGCGGAGAAAGTAGGCTCGGAAACACTGTTGTCCCAAATCATTGAAATGGTGAATTCTGCAAGTCGTTCAAAAGCACCTATCCAAAAAATGGCCGATAAGATTTCAGGTTATTTCGTCCCTGTAGTGGTGTTGATTGCCATAGCTACCTTCGTAGCATGGGCAATGTATGGGCCTGATCCTGCATATGTTTACGCTTTTGTAAATGCTATCGCTGTATTGATTATAGCCTGTCCGTGTGCGCTTGGTTTGGCGACGCCGATGTCTGTAATGGTGGGCGTAGGAAAAGGCGCACAGTCTGGGGTGTTGATTAAGAATGCAGAATCGTTGGAAAAAATGAATGCAATTGATGTCGTGATTATTGATAAAACTGGAACAGTAACCGAAGGGAAACCATCGGTTGAAAAGGTCATTAGTGTAAACCCAGATTTTGATGAAAAGAAAGTCCTTGAAAGAATCGTAGCATTGAACAGCAGCAGTGAGCATCCTTTAGCACAGGCAACGCTTCGTTACGGGGAAGAGAAAAAGATCAGTATTCAGCCTATCACAAACTTTGAAGCTGTAACTGGTAAAGGTGTAATGGGTACATTGAAACAGGAAAAACTTGCTTTAGGCAACCAGAAATTAATGGAACACGTTAAAGCTGAAATTGATCCTGAATTAGAAGAGCAGGTTATGACCGCACAAAAACAAGGTAAGACAGTTTCTTATTTAGCTGTTGGGCATAAAGCTGTTGGC
>NZ_JBFTIZ010000430.1:0-2671 GCF_056395165.1 Pedobacter sp. 10L46_2 | reverse complement strand
GCATAAATGTCGATGCACTAAAACTACGCGCAGGATACGGTATTGCAGGTAATCAAAACATCCCTAATCTCGCTTATCGTTCGTTGTACAGGCCTGTTTTCTCAGATAATTCCGTAACCTATGTTTCAGATGGTCGTTTAGGAAATCCAAACCTGGTATGGGAAAAGCAAAAGCAGCTGAATTTAGGGGTAGATGTAGCCTTATTGAACAGTAGATTGTCATTTAGTGCCGATTATTTTGTAATTCATAATGATGATCTGTTAATGGAAAGAACTTTATCTACCACTTCAGGTTTTAAAAACACAATCGATAACGTAGGCTCATTATTAAACAAAGGAGTAGAGTTTAACGTTAACGCCAAGATTATTGACCAGGAGGATTTCAAATGGGATTTTGGTGTAAATCTTTCTTCTTATAAAAATAAGATCACAAAGTTATATGGAAGTGTTGACGCGATATATAATTATGGAGGATTTACCGGAGTAGATATACAGAGGGAAGGAAACTTGTTTTTAAATCAGTCACTAAATTCTATCTATACCTATAAATTTGAAAAAATAGCCCAACAATCAGATCTTGAGCGCATTAAGGATATTGATTATGGGGGACGCGTAATTCATCCAGGTGATATTATTCCGGTTGACGTTAATGGAGATAATAAGATAGATGATGCTGATAGAATTGTTGTTGGGAAAAAGGATCCTAAATTCTACGGCGGTTTCTCTACAAATTTTGCCTACAAAAACCTTTCATTAAACGCAGTATTTAACTACAACTACGGAGGCAAAGCGATTAGCGGTTTGTACGAAGGTTTGTTGAATGGTTCAGGAGAATATGCTGGCATTACTGATGTACTTGATCGCTGGACGCCTGAAAATACGAATTCTAACATTCCAAGAGCTTACACAGGCAGCGGACGTTATGGTGTCGGAGAAACTGATTACGCGGTCCAAAATGCCTCTTTCTTAAGAATGGCGGCACTTTCGTTATCGTATAACTTCACCGAAGGATTTGTTAAGAAAGCAAAAATGAGTAATCTGAGAGTGTATGTAACCGGAAGGAACCTCTTTACAATTACAAAGTATAAAGGATACGATCCTGAGGGTGGTGATGGGTACCCAACATCTAAAATGTTTGTTGCGGGTATAAATGTTGGATTTTAATATTACTAAGATGAAAAAGAAATATAGTTTAATAGTATTGGCATTTATTGTATTGCTAACTAGTGGTTCCTGCAAAAAATTCATCACAGAGGACCCGCAAACCGCCTTAACTGAAGAAGAGGTTTTTAAAAGTCTGGACAATATCGAACCGCTGGTTTTAGGTTTATATACCAGTTGGCGCAACACCAAAAAAGACAGAGGTGGCTTTATCTTTACCATGGGTACTGATGAGGCACAACAAGGAGCTTATCAGGTTCGGACTGACGATCGTCAGGCTGGTATCGACAGATATAATGGTTTCCTTAGCGCTAGTAACACTGCACTTGCAGAGCAATGGAACAGCAGGTGGCCAGTTATATCTGCAGCGGCAAAAGTAGTCTACGCTTTGGGTTTAAATTCAGAGGAATCTGAACGCAAAAATATTATCCTTGGTGAGGCCAGCTTCATTAGAGCCGCGCTTACATTTGAAATGACTCAATACTGGGGTGAAATTCCTATTATCGATCAAGCTAAATTCAAGGAGTATGGCACCAAGCGTCAACCGTTAAATATGGTTTACAATTTCATCATTGCCGATTTGGAGAATGCAGTTAAATATTTGCCTGTAAGCCAAACCGACAAGAGGAGGGCCACTAAGGGGGCTGCCCAGGCTTTACTTGGAAAAGTTTATTTGTATGCTCCTGAAGCCTCTGGAGCAAAAGATTATGCAAAGGCGAGAGATATGTTTAAACAGGTTGTAGAAAATGGAGGTTATAGTCTTGTACCTAAATATGCTGATCTATGGGATCCAACCAAACAGAACACTACTGAATCCATTTATGAATTTAAGTTCAACAATGTTTATCCAGACAACAACCAAACACAATGGCAAATGGGTTCGCGCTCATTAGCTGAAGTAGACCAGTATTGCTATTTTGGTGGTTATGACTTAATGGTTCCTACCAAATACTGTTATCAGACTACAGCAGATGGCGGTGTATGGGAAGACGGGGACGTTAGAAAAAACGAAAGTATCCGCTATGATTTCACCTACAAAGGTAAGGTCCCAACGTTAAATCCAGCATTTGGAGGTGATGAGCTTGATCCTCACGTTAAGAAATTTGAAGATCCGAGAACAGAGGGCACACTTAGCTTCTGGCTATCAGGGAAAAACATATTTTATCTGCGTTATGCAGACATTCTGTTATGCTATGCTGAAACATTAAATGAAACAGGCGCCACTTCGCAAGCTGTGGATCTAATTAATAGCACCATTAGAACAAGGGCCTGGAACGGTAATTTGCCAGCAGATAAAAGATGGAATGCAGGTATGTCTCAACAAGACTTCAGAACGAATATCATGGACGAAAGGATGCGCGAGCTGTGTTTCGAAGGATGGAGACGGATGGATCTAATCAGAACAGGTAAACTGGTTGAGCTTGCAAAACAAAGAAATAAATGGACCAAAGAATCTGGAAGTATCCAGGAATATCATACCCGCTATCCAATTCCATTGCAGGAGATCAAAC
>NZ_JBFTIZ010000429.1:0-2673 GCF_056395165.1 Pedobacter sp. 10L46_2 | reverse complement strand
TCGGAGAGGTTAACCACCCCTCAACTTTTACAGTAACCAGTGAGAAAATAAATCTGCTCGAAGCACTTGGCTTAGCGGGCGATATGACACCTTACGGCAAAAGAGAAAATGTTTTACTGATAAGAGAATTGGATGGGCAGAGAAGGATGGAGCGGGTAAACCTGAATAGTAAAGACGTGCTTAATTCTCCGTACTTCTATTTAAAGCAAAATGATGTAATCTATGTAGAGCCTGATAAAGCAAAATCAGTTGAAGTAAGTAGTAACAACCGATTAATGCCACTAATTGTTGCAGCAATCTCTGCTGTGGCGGTATTGGCGACAACTTTTTTGAATAAGTAAGGCAGTGTTAATCTTTTAAACTTATTGTGATGGCTTACAACAAACAAAATCCGACGAACAGCCCCGACGTAAAGGCTCAGATTATGAAATATGCTAAGTATTGGTATTTCTTTGGACTTGCACTACTGCTGGGCTTAGGTGGGGCGTGGTTTTATCTTCAAACTCAGGTACCTAAATATAAGGTCACCAGCTCACTGCTTGTTCAGGACGACTCGAAAGGGGATGGTCTGTTAAAAGGAACCGCTTTCAGTGATTTGAATATGTTTAAGACCTCTAAAACTGTTGATGATGAAATGGAGGTGATGCGGTCAAGAGATTTGATTTATAAGGTGTTATCTGATCTTAAAATGAATGTGAGGTATCATTATAATCTTCCTTTAAAAACACAGGAATTGTATGGTAAAAACCTGCCAATGGAAGTTGTGGTAGATAAGCTTACAGATAAAGCACGTGCCTTAAAGCTTACTTTAAGAGCTATAAATAATGACCAGTTTGTTTTAGGGGAAAAAGACAAGGAAACCATTTACAGATTCGGTAATAAAATAACACGCCCACAATTCACTATTGTCGTTCAAAAGGGGGAAGGCTTTGAGGTTTCAGGTAAAACTGTACATTTTGGCTTTGTAGATCTTTATCAGTTAGCGCAGGCATACAGTTCCAGTGGCCTGGTTATTTTGCCAGTAATTAAAGATGCTAACACAATTGTTCTTAGTGTTTTGGATGCTATACCTCAACGCGGGGTTGATATGTTGAATACGCTGATCTATAGGTATAACCTGGAGAACGTAAGCAATAAAAATTTAATGGCTTTAAATACCATTAAGTTTATTGATGGTAAATTAAAAATGCTGACCAGTAATTTATCGGGAGTTGAACAAGACGTAGAAAACTACAAAAGAAACAATAGGATTACTGAATTGAGTGCAGATGCACAGATGAACTTACAGTCGTCGGGTAATTATAATGATCAGCTGTCGACAAGCGAAGTACAGTTGAGTCTTATTCAATCTATAATTTCTTATCTGAAAAATGCAGATAGTGAGTTTGAATTGGTGCCAAGTACATTGGGTTTAAAGGATCCAACCTTGCTAAATCTGACAGAAAAATATAATAATCTGCAGATTGAAAGACAAAAGCTGTTACGCAATAGTAGCGTTAGCAATCCCTTGGTGATCAATCTTACTGAGCAACTAACCAGCTTAAAAGGCAGCTTGCTAGAGAACCTTAGTATGATAAGAAGAGGGTTAACTTTAGAGAAAAATAAATTAAACAGCAAATCATCGCAGTTTGCGGCTAAATTAAATAGTGTTCCGGTTATAGAACGGGGGCTGTTGGAAAGAAGCAGGGAACAGAGTGTTAAGACAACGCTTTATCAATATCTGCTTCAAAAGAGAGAAGAAACAGAACTTTCATTGTCTGCCACTATTCCAACTTCTCAAATCATAGACAGACCTGCATACAATCCTACTCCTGCAAAACCAAAAGTACAAATGATTTACATGCTGGGGATGATAGCCGGCTTATTTGTTCCATTTTCTGTAATCTATGTTAAAGATAAAATGAACAATAAGGTGAAAGATATATATGATGTAGAATACATCGCTATAAATGGAAAGATTCTGGGAGAACTTAGTCATAAAGCAATAGGAGAGTCTATTGTAGTTCATAAAGATAAAAGCACCACTATATCTGAACTATTCAGGTACATCAGGTCGAATCTGCAATTCATGAATACGAATAAGAGCAACAAAGTTCTGTTGGTAACTTCTACCACAAAAGGCGAGGGTAAAACTTTTTTTAGCATCAACCTGGGCATTACCTTGTCGCTGGTTGAAAAAAAGGTTGCGATACTGGAGTTTGATTTGCGCAAGCCCGATTTGCTGAATAACATGAACATAAAAACGAAATTGGGCTTATCTGATTATTTAAAATCGGAAACCATGGTTATTGATGACATTTTGATAAAAGCCCCTCAATCGGATAACTTATATGTGATTGGTTGCGGGGAGATATCTGAGAGCCCGGCAGAAATTCTAATGAGCCATAAACTGAAAATTTTGTTTCATGAGCTTAAAAAACGGTTTGATTATGTTATCGTGGATACTTCTCCGATTGGGCACGTAGCTGATGCATTTACGCTTGCAGAGTATGCTGATTCGAGTATTTATCTGGTTCGGTACAATTATACAAACAAAGCAGATCTGGCAATATTTGAAGAGATCTGTGAGAACAGAAGATTAATAAATCCGATGATCGTATTTAATGATGCTAAAAAAGAGAATAAGAATGCCTACCGCTATGGTGGCTATGCTTATCCGGGATAGGCTAATAT
>NZ_JBFTIZ010000428.1:0-2675 GCF_056395165.1 Pedobacter sp. 10L46_2 | reverse complement strand
CAATTGTACCATTCGAAACAAACAGCAAGTGTTTAATTTCCAAATAGTTCTTGAGCTTCAATTCAAGTTCATTTACCAGTGGCCCGTTATTGGTAAGCCACTGACGTTCCCAAATGCTGTGAATGTACTCTTCAAATTCGTTAACTTTTGGAAGAAAAGGTTTGGTTACAGGTATCATCTCTTTAGGATTAATTGTTTAAAATCATGAATTGGTGCAAGTCTTAAAATTGAACTGCTGGCCAGATAAATCAGAGAGAAAAACAGGCCGTCTATTATAATTCTGGTAACATCTAATAATTGGAGTGTGCTGAAGCATAGCGTATCGGCCAGGTAGCATAATATTCCTGCAAAAACAGAGGTTGCAATCATTGGAATAATGTCAATAATCTGCTCTCCTATGGGGTAATTGATCAGTTTTCCGCTATAAATTGAGTTGATGTAATAACCTATAAAATTGAACATCAGCTGAAAATATAGTAAGCCATATATTCCAAAGGGGAACACGCACAAAATGCCAACTACACAAATTGATTTTTTAATAAATTCCAGTTTCAGTATCAGATCGCTCCTTCCCTTTACTTTTAATATGTTAAGGTTATAAGCATGCAAAGGATACATAATACCAGCAATGCATAAGATTTGAAAGTATGGTACTGCCGGCAACCATTTATCTGTAAACAGAAACCTAAATAAAGGCTCTCCTATTACGGCCAGCAAAATCAAAATAGGCGTATTCCAGAAAATAACCTGCTGCATTAATCTTTTATAAACCATTTTTAACCTCAAATCGTCATCGGCAATTGATGCGAACATTGGGTAGGTAACCTTATTTATTACTGCAGATATATTTGCAATAGGGAGCTGGCTAGCCGAATCTGCCCTCGAATAAAAGCCTAGTTGTACAACAGAATAATACTTACCAATGATTAATACATATATATTTCTATAAAGGATATCCAGTAATCCAGTCAGGGTCATTTTATAGCCAAAATAAAAGTGCCTCTTAAAGCATCGTTTACTGAACACAAAACTTGGTGTCCAGCCAGAATAAATCCAATGCATCACTGTGGATAAGAAAGACTGAAATAAACCCATCCAAACTAAACTCCATACACCGTAACCCTGAAGCGCCAAAAAAACGCCTAATAGTCCACCAATCAATACTGCAGGTATCTGAATTTTCATTTGAATTTTAAAATTCATCTCCTTTGTTAACCGTGCATTCTGCACTCCATAAAAGGCATTTATGATAAAATCTAGGGCATAAACCCTAAGAATCAGCGTCAGTACATCCTGATGGTAAAATGAAGCAATCAGCGGTGCAAGCAGGTAAATAATGGCATACAGTACAATACTTCCGCCCAGGTTAAAAAAGAAAACCGTTGAGTAGTCTTCCTGTCCCAGATCTGACGATCGTATTAACGACGATGCCAGACCGCTTTCTAACAAAGAATTACCTATGGCAATAAATACTGTTAGCATTGCGATAAGGCCAAATTCTGCAGGCAATAAAATCCTTGCCAGTATCATGGTAATGCAGAAGCCAATTAGCTGCACACTAAACTGCTGTGTAAAATTCCAGATTAACCCTGAAATTGTTTTTTTCTGTAAAGACATGATAAAGGGTTTATTTCTGAAAGGAACCTGAATACCTGGGTTTATGGAACCTATAGTTCCTTAAAAAATGAAGTATTGGTTTTTCCAAAAACCGGGTTACCAGCCATGCTATGGTTATCATAGAAATGATGCCTATAAAAATTACCAGAAACTCGTTAGAAATATATCGTCCTATTTTTCTCATCAGCACAAAACCTATGTTTTGATGCAGCAGATATAACGGATAGGAAATATAACCCAGAAACACAAAAGGCTTCCATGTTAGCAGCGTAAGCTTGTTATAAACAAATAAGTAGAACAAGCAAAATATGGCAGAGAACACTCCGAAACAAATCAGCGTTGGGTTTTCTATTACACCAGCTAAAAAACACACGCCAATCAAAATGTGTTCGCGCCAGTCCCCTCCATCAAATTTTATCTTGTAAAAAAGAATCCCCGCAAGAAAAAACATCCCATACTGTAAGTTCAGCAAATAAGCGCCAAAAGGTAGCGTAAACAGACTATTGCTTAACATCAGCGTTAGCCATATCACTGCAATTGTCCTCATTTTTCTCAGCAGCCTGAGTTGGAACAAGGCACCCATAAAAGCGTAAAAAAACAGTTCCGGTACCAGCGACCAGTAAGCACCATCAACATTTTTTATCCCGAAAACCCCTTGTATCATACTCATGTTCATCAAAAGAACCGGGATACTGTTTGTTTCCATTTTAGGATCCTGAGAAAGGTTTACAATTAAAAATGTTATAAAAACACAAATCCAGTAAGTTGGATAAAGCCTCGAAAATCTTTTATAAGCAAAATCTTCTAATGAGGTTTTCCCTTGAAGAGACATAAAGATTACAAAGCCACTGATCATAAAAAACAGTTCTACTCCGTAACGACCAATCTCCCAATCGAATTTTGAAGGATAATTATGGCCAAAATTCATTCTGAACTTAGATGTATAATGGAATATAACTACGTTAAGAGCGGCAATTCCTCTTAAAACATCCAGTTCTTTTAAGCGTACCATAATTCTGGGGTTTGTCTTAATTAATTAATTCAAGACTATTAATAGC
>NZ_JBFTIZ010000427.1:0-3715 GCF_056395165.1 Pedobacter sp. 10L46_2 | reverse complement strand
GTTGCAGCACTAATATATCAACGAATAAGTAAAATGTCATCTCTTTTATTTAAAATCATGTAAAGAATCTGATAGACAAAGCATTAAATGTGGGTCACTTTTTATATTATAATTTTATTGATATAAAACTTGTAAATATATTGATTTACATCCATTTGTCATCAAATAAAAAAGTTAAACTTTAGCGTTGTTTATTTGACCAAATATAATTTTGACCAAGGTTTATAAGGATAAATGAAATTACTAATAATAATAGTAAAAAAATCATAGGTATTAATTGGTTATCTTCGTTGTAGAAAATCATACAATAAGCTAATCTGAAAAAACCAACGACGACTACTTAGTTCCGAGTGGTGTTTGTAAAAATGAACATAGTTAATTTTAAAAAAGTATTCCATTTATTTACCCCTGCCTATAGTGGCAAAGGAACCCTCCTCTTATTGACACTCATTATTGGACTTTCCTGCAGTCAGGCAAATAAATCTGAAAATGTGAAGACCGCTGATGAATCTTGTTCAGACAATTTACCTAGCAAGTATGGCGTATCGGTACAAGGCAAACAAGACTCATTGTTATCATCAAATCCAAGCAGATCAGTTAAGGGTATGAAGTGGATTCCAGGGGGTACATTTTTAATGGGTGCCGTCGACAAGGAAGGGCGTGCCGATGAATATCCTTCACACCAGGTTAAACTTGATGGCTACTGGATGGACGAGAGAGAAGTTACCAACGCGCAGTTTGCTGCTTTTATTAAAGCGACGGGTTACAAAACCGTTGCTGAGCGAAAGCCAGATTGGGAAGAAATCAAAAAACAATTACCTGAAGGTACTCCAAAACCATCAGACGATTTATTAGTAGCGGCCTCTCTTACGTTTAATCCGCCCTCTAGCCCCGTTTCTTTACACGATGCATCACAATGGTGGGCATGGACACCCGGAGCCGACTGGAGGCATCCTGAGGGGCCTAAAAGTAATTTGAAAGGAAAAGACAATTATCCGGTTACCCAAGTTTGCTGGGAAGACGCAAATGCTTATGCTAAATGGGCTGGTAAACGACTACCGACTGAGGCTGAATGGGAATATGCCGCACGTGGTGGCCAGAAGAACGCAATATATCCTTGGGGAAATGAACAAATTGAGAGTCGAAAACCAAAAGCGAATACCTGGCAAGGAAGTTTTCCGGACACAAATACGGATTGGGATGGCTTTCATGGTTTAGCCCCTACCGGATCTTTCCCTGCTAATGGATACGGCTTATTCGATATGGCCGGAAATGTTTGGGAATGGGTGTCGGACTGGTATACCAATGATTATTATGATACTCAGAAAGGTAAAACAGTTACCAATCCTAAAGGTCCGGATAAAAGTTTTGACCCGGATGAGCCTACCGTTCCAAAAAAAGTAACTCGCGGAGGCTCATTTATGTGTAACAGTTCTTATTGTAAGGGATACAGAGTAGCAGCCAGAATGAAATCATCGCCTGATACAGGCTTGCAAAATACTGGTTTCAGATGTGTAAGGTCTGAACCTGCGTCAAAAAAATAAAAGATCAGCGGAGTTCAAAGATAACTCCGCTGATCTTATAACGTACTATCTCTTATACATTCCTATCTCAGTTATAGCTGTAAATAGTCCGTTTTTATAACCTGATTTAAATATCATCTTAAAGTGTCTAATGTTACGGGGTTCAAAAAACTCGAGGTATTGCTTTGTCCCTGAGTTTTCCATAGTAAACGCAGCTAAGGAATTCAATGTTACTTTATCTGTACTGGCGGGCATTTGCTGTGTTATTTCATCACTACTCAGCTAAAATTTACAGCACTGTTTATTATTCCTATATAAGGGACTCAGTTGTTTGTGAGCAAATTGTTCATGATATATTTATCACCATTTTGTCTGGTTGACACACTTCAGATACCATCCTTTAACGCCTGCCTAACCTCTGCGCACCGATACAGGGTATAGAGGTATATGGCCTCCGGTAAAGTATACCCGATTGATTATAAAGAAAGTATGGAGGAGGGGGTTTACAGCGACTGCACTTCCCAAAACGAGGGATATAACAGCCTAATCAACAAGCAGATGGAATTGGCGGCGGATTCTTATCTGGCTCATCTGGCCCAAAGGTGCAGACAGATCTTTTTGATGAACCGCGGACAGTTACTGGCCAATGAGGAGATCGCAAACGAATTATGGATTTCTAAACGTACCGTAGAAAATCAGATTCCTACGCACTTAGACATTTACGTTTTTCATTAAAAGACGTAAATGTCATCCTGACTATCCTTGAAGGATTAACACGTTGCACCACTAAATCTAAACATCTGTTTTAGCTCAAAAGTGATACATATCATAAATAGGTAGGATTTCTGTCACTTTTTCGTCTTGCTTAAATACTCAACTTTGAAGCATACTTCCTGGAGGTTCCACAGGTTGTCAGTAAACTTGTTGATTTTGAAGATGAAATCAAAACAATTGTAACGTTATATATACCTGCCATCCATTGCAGTTCGTGTATTTGGTTATTAGAACACCTTCATCTTTTGCAATCAGGAATATTGCAGTCAAGAGTTGATTTCCTTAAAAAACAGGTTTCTATAACATTTAAAAATGATGAAACTAATTTAAAACAGCTGGCACAATTGCTCTCTTCAATAGGTTATGAGCCTTTAATAAGCTTGCAGGATATTGTAAAAAAAGGACAATCAAGTAAAACAGAAAGAAGCCTCATTACCAAAATTGCTGTGGCAGGATTCTGTTTTGGTAATGTAATGCTTTTAAGTTTTCCTGATTATTTTGGACTTTGGACATGGGAACGCGAATTTAAGAATTTCTTTGGATGGCTTAATCTTGCATTTTCATTACCTGTTGTTTTGTACAGCGGAAGGGAGTATTTTATTTCTGCGTGGACAAATCTAAAGGCAAAGAGACTCAATCTTGATTTTCCATTAGCACTTGGTATCCTGGTTATGTTTCTGCGTTCTGCTTATGAAATCATCTCGCAAACCGGAGCTGGGTTTGTAGATACACTTTGCGGATTGGTTTTCTTTCTCTTAGTAGGAAAGTGGATGCAGGAAAGAACCTTTCATCATATTTCATTTGAGAGAGATTATCGGTCCTACTTTCCTGTTGCAGTAACCACCATAAACGAAGGAGTGGAAAGGCCAATACCCCTCAGTGATTTAAAAACGGGTGACAGAATTCTAATCAGAAGTCAGGAAATTTTGCCGGCAGACGCTATTCTACTCAACGGCGAGGCTGAAATAGACTTTAGTTTTGTAACAGGGGAATCCATTCCGGTAAAAAAAACACTGGGAGAAATTATTTATGCGGGTGGCCGACAACTATCAGGTTCTATTGAAATGGAGGTATTAAAGCCGGTGTCGCAAAGCTACCTTACGCAACTTTGGAATAATAGTGCTTTTATTGAATCGAAGAAGCGTATCAAAACATTTAGTGATACTGCCAGCAGGTATTTTAGTATCGTTCTATTAGTTATTGCATTAGGTGCAGGCATTTTCTGGATTTCCACAGATCCCTCTAAAGCATTGGCATCCTTTACCGCAGTTTTAATTATTGCTTGTCCATGTGCTCTGGCCCTGAGTTCACCGTTTACACTGGCAGCTGTATTATCAGTTTTTGATAAAAACAGATTTTATCTGAAGAATACCGCTGTGGTTGAAGAGCTGGCACGTATTAACACGTATGTCGTATGT
>NZ_JBFTIZ010000426.1:0-2676 GCF_056395165.1 Pedobacter sp. 10L46_2 | reverse complement strand
TCCAAAAACCCCCACTACATTCGCTGTCAGGTAATCGTACTCATATACCTTGGTGTTATTAGGGTAAAACCTTCCGGAAGAGATACTATCTTTTGCCTTAACTCTGTCTGCCGTCAAAAGAGAAAAGCCTATAGTCCCGCCAGATGCGCCTGAAAAGGAAAATACATGATGCTGGAAATCATCACTTATCTGCTTACTGCCACGTGAGGCAAGTACCAGGGAATCCAGTTCACTCACTACCATAGTGGCCCATACGGAGGCCCTGATCCCGCCGCCATAAGAATTTAAAAAAAATACAGGGTAAGGCTTATTGTGCTCAGCCTGGTATGTCGCAATTTCTCCTCGTCTATGCTCCAGCCAACTACGGATATGAGTAGATAATGCCACTGGCTCCTCTCCTTTGGCCACAACGGTATTCACCTTATGAAAATCACTTATCTTTACATAAGAGACCAAAAACCCTATTAACAGAAGCAGCGTAATCCATTGCACTTTAGTCCGTTTACCTAATACAAGCAGATAAGAGAATATCAGCGCATAACAGATCAATGCAGCAATAACAATGGAAAGTGTAAAGAACCTAAACTTAGCAATAAGCGCAAAGAGTATCGGGGGAATATTAAACAGAATAAACACCACAGCCAGCAGCAAGCCAACAATCAGTACAACAGGTGCAACCTCTATATTTTGGACAAACGAAATCTTAGTCCGGTAAGTGGTAGTAATCAGAAAAGCAAAAGATAATAAAAACAGATCCAGAGAAAGGTATGAAAGCCGGCCATACTGTTCCACTTCCATATCCCTGATGAAATAGAAGGCGATCATCAAGAGAAAAAACAGCACCATTACCATCATATAGCGCAAAGCGGAAAACACCCCACGTGGCGCAAAAAAAGAGTCCAGCGTATTGTATTTTAACATTTGCTTGTAGCCCACCAAGGCAACCAGCAATATCACCATCACAGGCACATCATCCAAAAGATAAGGCATATGGTACTGCTGCATGGTCTTTAGAATACCCACAGCCGGGATCAAAAAAGTAAGCGCACCTAACAACCGGGCATAATTTACCGAGTTCTTTCCAGCCATCACAAAACCTTTTGGCACCGTCAACATTAAATCCGTAAACCCGCCAGCATATAGCTTGGGCAGATACCAGTTTATCGTCGCTAAAACCGAGATAGAAAAAAGAAAGATTATGGTTCCCCAAAAGGAGGTATTAATCGTAATCAGCAGATCCTGGCCCTGATCAGAAAAGATCAAAAATCCAAACAGCACAAAAAGTACAATCAGCACAATACGAAACATCCATCCCAAACGTAATCCAAATAAAAAGTTATCGGATAGCCCCGAAAGCCAGCCAGTAAGCCGTTTAAAAATACTGATAGACCAACCAAATGAGTACAGCGTTATAAACAGGAGAATAAACTTAAACAAGGCGGGATAGAAAACATAAGCTGCCACTCCGGATTTCACAAAATCACTCAGCCTATCTGGCGAGGGATCTTCCGGATTTAGCCTTTTAAAAAGATCAACAGATTCCAGGATATAGTAGTTTTCGACAAGATCCAGAATACCAATCGCTATTACCGTTCCCGAAAACAGCCAAAACTGTCTGCTTGTAATTCTGTCTTTTGAAGGATAAACATTCCGGTAATAATGCCAAAACAACAAAATCAATCCAAACACATAAAAAAGTATAAACCAATAGTCGGCATGCGTTTGGCGTTCTACCGCATCCACACCCCTAATCTTTTCCCCCGGCTCACTATACTTAATCTTTTTACCCGGCGACACAGTGCTATCCATTGTCACCGAGTCAGCCGGGTTTGTCCAGTCCCGTTCAAAAACATAATTTTCAGGGCGGTTCCATTCCGAAAAAATCCGGTATTGAATACTATTAGACCTGGTAAGTTCCAGTGAAAGAATCCCCGAAGGCGCACTGTCCGAGAAAAGAAGATGATGATTTCTGCTGGTCATACTTCCGGTAACCAACAAACCGGCAATTGCTGCAAGGGATAGCAGTTTGAATAGTTTCATACTGAGAGATTAAGATGATTTAAAATAAATCTACTTCATAATAGGCTGGTAACCAACCTGCTCATCGTCAAACAACTATTGCAAATGTCCAAATATGCATTGGTAACTACAACTAAAATATTTTCACCAGCGACTTTAGCTGTGTTAAATCACTTTCCAGGGGTCTTGGAGCAAAAATACTTTTTACAAAATGGTTTTTATCTATCAGTAAATATCTTGGAATACTCGTGATCCCCATAAATTTAGAGAGCTCTGATGAGAACTCATTCTCTACCAGGTACTGATCGTTTTCTATTTTATCACTTACAGTCACTTTCATCCAGGCTGCTTTGTCTTTGTCAAGTGAAAAGTAAACTACTGCAACACCATTTTCCGTCATCCATTTCTTTGCATCGGCAGATTCGGCAATATCTACTCGGCAAGCGCCACACCAGCTCGCCCACAAATCTATATATACAGCCTTTCCAGGATAAACGGCTAATACTTCTCTTAAACTCTTCTTCATTCCATTTGAATAAGTGGTCAACAAAGTGCCATCTAATACCTTATCTGTCAATGGCTTGTTCAACAAGAAATAATTTAATTCAGATTCCCTGATGTACGCTAAATAGCTGGGATCCTTTACCTCAGTATAAG
>NZ_JBFTIZ010000425.1:0-2680 GCF_056395165.1 Pedobacter sp. 10L46_2 | reverse complement strand
CATTAGCCCCTTTTAAATCAAGCGTAATGGTATTATCTCCTTTTTTTAAAGGAATTCTTGCATATCTGATCTCACTAGGCAAGGTTTGCCAGTTTCGGGTATCTGCTTTCTCCGAAAGCAAACTATACAACTGCATTCCAAAACCCAACCCCTCAAGTAAAGAATTGTCTTTGCCGTCCTTTCCATTTCCCTTAGCACTGGCTTTAAGTACATATTCTGCACTTTTCTTTACCGCCAAACGGGTAAGCACTTTCCCCATCTCCTTTGCAAAACGTTGATCAAGTGTTTTAACCGCAAGCTGATTAATATCTTCTGCCTTTTCAAAGTTTATGGTCGACAGCCCGTCAGTAATAGTCGCGCTTGTAAAATAAGGCTGCTGAGCAACGTATTTAGGATATGTAGCCCTAAGGCTATTAACTGAGTTTAAATTAATGTCACCACTTCCATAGGCCGTATTATAGGGAATAAACAAGGTGCCTGCTAAATTGGTAAATACCAAATCTCCATTAGATCCTCTGATAAGGGAAAAAATAAACTCTTCCTGTTGCTTAACAGGTGCCAATCCATTTTCCCAAAAGAGAATAAGCGTTCCTCCTTCTGATGATGGCTCTGGTTGATATTTTAAGTTAAACAGTTCCTCAAACCGGGTTAATTCAGCCTTAAAACCATTTGCATCCGCCATTCTAAGTACATCCAACTGAAGCTCTTTAGGCAGGGTCGTGCCGTAATACGTTTTGTCGGGGCTTTTCAAATAAACCTCCGCAGCATTTCGGTAGGCTATAAAAGCATTGTTAACGTCTCCATCGCTTTCATAAATAAGGCCTTGAAGCATTAATGAAAATGCGTCCTTAGAATACCTGCTCTCTTTATCATTAAACTTGTCGCCTTGTTCCTGCGATTGCAAAGTAATTCTTCGGGCCTCAACTATGGCGTCTTCGGTTTTATGCAGATACAGGTAATTAAGCGCTTTATAATAATGGATCATAAACTTTTCAAAGTCTTCTCCTTTATAAGCCTGTGTCATGGGATTTACAAGAGTACCCACCACCGCATCCATAGCACCGCCAATTCCATTTTCCAATAGCTGGTCGGCCTCATTAAAGTAACGGTTGCTATTTTCATAATCACCAATCAAGTGGCTCGATTTCCCTTTCTCCATTAAAAACAGCAGCTTATTCCGCGGTTTCTGAAGTAAGCGGTTCTTATCAAGCTCCTTAACTGCCTCATTGTAATTTCCAGTCGCGATTTGTTTATAATAACCTGCGATTTTCTCATTATAAGAGGCACAGCTAAAAAGAAAAAGCATCAATCCTAAAAGAACTGATGCCTTAAGCTTATTCTTACTATTATTTGTCATACTGTTATTTTAGCCGGATCAGCATCCTGCTAGTTCTTAACGTATTTAGCAATTTTCTTGTCGCCTATCCATACAACCTCATTGGTCTGTATGTCTGTAAGCTCCAGGTTTACCTGATAATAAACTACTTTTTTGCGTTTATGTGAATCCACAATAGAATTGATTGACCCTTGCAAAATATAGTCGGCGCCATTTTCCAATCCGAATTTCTTCATGGTAGAAACAGAAGCATTATCTTGTTGGTCGGCTTTCTCTGCACGCAGCTCTTCTCTTTTCTTACCCCCTTGCACTAAACGAACACGCTCACTTTGAACAAATGCCTGTTCAACATCTTTCACAAATGTTTCTGCGTCTATATGTTCATGACTTTTGTTTTGAACAAGACCAACAACCACTACAGGTTTTTTACCTGCTTTAGCTTCAAGATGTGTAGACAGCCATTTGGCTCCCAAAACACTTTGGGTCATTTCCTGAGCAACCATTCTCGAATCTGTATTGTTCCAGTTTCCGCTAACATCAACAGTATCTGTAGTGTTAATTCTTGTTACTTGTCTGGAGCATGAAGAGATCATTATACCAGAAACTGCAATGGCAGCAAGGGTTAATATTTTTTTTAACTGCATTTTATTAAATATGATTGTATGTAAATGTTGTATTTTTAGTTACCATCCCCAGCCCGTTCCGTAATAGCCCCAATGGCTGTTATAACGGCGGCCCCATCCGAAATTTAACGATGGGTAGTAATAAGAGTTCCCATAATAGGGATAGCTGTACAAGCTGCTCTCATAATTGCGCTCACGACGAAGTTTACGACGTTCTTCTCTTGCTTCGTACCAATCGTATGCTTTATAGGTATTTTGAACAGTAGTTCCCTGATCTCTGGTTAAAGAGTCGGACACGTTCATGTATTTAGCTCTTGCCACTTCGTATCTGGGGTTTTGATCCTGAACCAGGCTGGCTTGTTGTCCATAGCTATATGTAACTCCGGCTATTAAGCCTGCAATAATCATCAAAGTCCTTTTCATAATATAAAGGTTTAACTAAAAGCAAAATTACTTAATATTTTTATTGATTTGTTTATAGTTTTACAATCCAAATGTCAATAATCGAGTTAAAAAATGTTAAATCTTAAGGCCCTTTAATTGTTCAATGAATTCAATGAATTTTGAACTTGAATAGTTGGCTGCCCCAGACTCATTATAAGATAGCCTACCTTGCTTATCAAAAACAATTGTTGTAGGCAATGCTCCTTTAAAAAGATTTTCCGGAATATTGCTTGCTACAGAATAAACCGGCATTTGATAACTTCTCTTGTCCATATAC
>NZ_JBFTIZ010000424.1:0-2683 GCF_056395165.1 Pedobacter sp. 10L46_2 | reverse complement strand
TATATATACTATGTGCATAATCACATCAAATTCTACACTATATATAGTATGTATAACATTAGGTATAATACCCCATCGCCTGACACCTTACATCAAAAAGCCTTACAAACGACAAAATATCGTTCAGAGTCATTGGAAGGTCGTTAAAAAAATACACCTCAACTATTAAAGTGCAAATGAGAAACACCAAAAGCAGACAAGAAAGCAAAAAAAGCCTGTACAAAAGAAAACGGAGTCTCGCTTCTTTCGATTTGAGTACTCCGTTTCCACTTTTTTATCGCCGTAGCCATAAAAAAGCACCAATTCTTCTTTTACTTTACCATTTCGTAGTATTCTTAGTTCTCACGAACTTTGAAACCCGTCTAAGTTATCTCTTTATAAATCATCCCGTAGGCTTCATCATCTGAGATACGTCCGTCCTGACACAGTCTACATACCTTTGCGCTGGGGCTCCGGTAATCTTAAATCTCGTGTTCTCTGTCTCCTTTGAACTTCGAGTTTTTATTTACTGATCATCGAAATTACCAGAATCTTTTTGCCCTTAAGCTAAGTGTTCTTTTTGGAATTTCTTCAGACTGTCAAAGTACTTCGTAATTGATAGATCTAATTTACACACTTAAACCATTGAAAACAAGGAAAATCCGATTTATTTTTCTAACAATTCACTAACAGCTTACCAACAGGTTTTCAACATAGTTATGAACAGCACAAAATCGAAAAGGAACTGTAATACAACAACTTACAAAAACAAAGCACCAAAAAATGTTCATATCCTTAATTTAAGCCCAGCTTTACTTTTCAAATCAATTTGGAATCATGATATTTATTAAATAAAATTAAAGCATGAATTTGTTACGCCCCTTCCCTATTGTAGCCTTTTTGCTTTTTGGTCTGCTATCTTTAAATAGCTGCAACCAATCTGAAAAGAAGGCAACAAAAATCACAAAAGACTCATTAAAAAGACGTTCCATTAAAGACTGGAACAAAACCATCCCTGGAAACTTTAATTCTGAACAGGAGCTTTTTTTTGACACCCTTCAAATTGAGTCATTTATTGCTGCACATCCACTACTCAAAGAATACGCTGCATCAATCCAAAAATTCTACAACAACAGGCACTTTGCTTTTGCATGGTATAACAAAAATGGGTTAATAGAACAGGCAGGCAACCTTACCGATCGGGTTAAAAATCTTAAAGATGAAGGAATCAATAAGGATATCCCATATAGAGCAGCATTGGATTCTATGATCTACGCCAAGCCCAGTAAAAAACCAGATATCAAACTAGAATTGATGCTTACTGCCCAATATTTTGTTTTTGCCAAATTAGCATGGGAAGGTATGGATGCCTCTATTAGCAAATCTTCTGAATGGTTTCTTCCACGTAAAAAGATCGCATACGATGCTTATCTGGATAGTATGATTAAAAGCCCAGCCAAATTTGCAGGTACAACAGTGGCACCCGTTTACAGACAATATGATCTTTTGAAGAACTTCCTTATTAAATATCGCGAGCTTGATCAAAAAGATCCATGGAAACCGATAGTGGCCGATAAAAAATCTTATAAACCTGGAGATTCTTCGGAAGTGATTGCTCAAATAAAAACACGCCTATTCAAGTTGGAGGATTTTAAAGGTGATACTACCGATACTCATTACAATGATGAATTTCTTTTAGCGGTAAAACAGTTTCAGGAAAGAAGTGGCATGACCTCAGATGGTGCCATCGGGCCAGGCACATTAACAGAACTCAATACACCGTTAAAAAAGAGAATCAGACAGCTTTTAGTAAATATGGAGCGTAGCCGATGGTTGCCGGTACAAATTGACTCCAATTACCTTGGTGTAAACATCCCTGAATTTAAACTGCATGTTTACCATGCAGACAGCTTATTATGGAGTGGAAATGTTGTAGTAGGCCAATCTATACACAAAACAGTTATTTTTTCGGGTGACATGAAATATGTAGTATTCAGCCCTTATTGGAATGTCCCTACCAGTATTGTTCGTAATGAAGTTCTGCCCAATATGCGACGCAACAAAAACTACATTAAAAACCATCAGATGGAAATAACGGGTTATAGTGGCGGTTTGCCTGTAGTCAGACAAAAACCCGGACCTAAAAACTCCTTAGGACTTGTAAAGTTTCTGTTCCCAAACAGTTACGACATCTACCTGCACGACACTCCTTCAAAGTCGCTGTTCGGAGAGTCGTCCAGAGCGTTTAGTCATGGTTGTATCCGTGTAGAAGATCCTGCAAAACTTGCAGCATTTCTACTTAAAAACAGCAAGGGCTGGGATGCAGCTAAAATAAAAACGGCTATGAATTCAGGGAAAGAGCAATACGTTACACTAAAAAATAAAGTTCCCGTTTATATAGCCTATTTCACAGCTTTTATTGACCGAAATAACCGGTTAAATTTCCGTAAAGATATTTACAGCAGAGATGAGCCGTTGGCAAGTATGCTACTTAAAGAAGAATAATTTTCATTTTTTCTTAATCCTACTGTAGCGATTTATCAACTAGCCTCGTTTAGTGGTTTGAGAGCGTTAATTTAGATTCAGGGTCGGCTCAATATGAGCCGGCTCTGTTTTTTACCATCAATGCTCTATTGTTAACTATAAACCCTAAACCAATTCTTATGGCCACTAAATCCTTTACTAAAAGCGCTTACTCAAACTC
>NZ_JBFTIZ010000423.1:0-2683 GCF_056395165.1 Pedobacter sp. 10L46_2 | reverse complement strand
TTGCAATACATTATACCAACTAATGGGTATTGTTTTGTAGTTGCTTAGAAAGTATTTTTAATAAAAAAAATAATACGTTTCATACAATAAAATCGATAGCTGTTTTAAACAAATTCTGTGCTCTGTCCTATTAATATTCTTTATCGGTAAATAGTATTTTATGTTGAACCAAATTCACGTTTTTTAATATCCGCCAATCAAAGTATTTTTTACTCTAAATAAGCTCCGTCATGAAACTCTCAACTCTAAAAACAAACTTGTTTTTAACTAGATGCATCGTCATCACCTCAATGTTTATAACATTTAACTGTATTTCATCAAATGTTGTAGGACAGGAATTGAAATTTCAAACCCCGTCTCCGCTTAGCACAAAAAAAGAGAAGGCAGATAAAAAAATCACTATCCAGTTTACCTTGGAAAAAGCAACAAAAGACACCAAAATTTCCTATAAAGTCCTGAAGGATAAAAGTTCGGCCATTGACAGGGACTATACTTTGGCAGATGGTGAAGTAACCGTCAAATCTGCAGACAAATACAAKGATGAGGTCGAAGTCACCATCAAAGCACAGAAATTTACTGAAGCCCTGCGTGAGCTTTACATCAATTTCACCTATAAAGATGACAAGGGTAAAGACCAGTCTACGGAATTCGTAGTAAATATTTTTGACGCCAATGACGGAAGTGCGGATGAACCCCAATACACTGCGAGTGAGGAAGAAAAAACTAGACATGTTGGAATAGAATTTTACACCGGAGGCAGCCTGGATTTCTATAACAATCTGAAATTTCAAAAAATCAGCGGTGAGCTTTTCATATACGCAAATGATATTACTGGTCCGGATGACCGACTAGGCGGCTTCCTGGGAATCGCAAACTTCCAGAATTTTACACGCGATTCCTCAAACGTGAATGTCAGGCCTCAGTACATACAAATAGATACTGGTAAATACATACCAGGCAAAACTAAATACCGGAGAAACATTTTCATAGATCATTTGAAAGTACATACCAGTCAATGGAGTTACTACTTCAACCCAACTTTCAGACTTAACAATAACAGGAGCGATTTCTTTAATATATATTTATCATTTAGAATGGAAGCTTTGGTAGTATCAACCACAAGAAGTTTTGATACCGACACCCTACCTAGCGACACCTCCGCTCTTGCGTTAACAGACCCTGTATTTCAGTCTGGAAAAGGTTTCTTATTACAGAATACTACTGATACCCAAACAAGTGGATACTTCAGTTTTGGACTCCCAATGTTTTTAAATGCGAAAAACAAAGTCAAAATTTATCTTGATCCTAACCTGGGAGTTGCTAACTACAATTTAGCATACTATAGGCCTAGGGAGGGTCAGAGGGGTATGATAAAAAATGTGCTCTCTGAAAAGAAAGCATTCTATCTAGTAAGGGCGCGTATAAGCGAACAGTATTCCGGCTTGGGCGTGACCATTGGTGGAGAAATCAGAGGTTTTTTAAAGGATTATGCACCCAGTATTAATGCCTACTTAGGAATTAAAGCAAATATTGCTGGGCTTTTCAGCAAGAACTAGGATAATGTTACTGACATTTTAAGAATGGCATGATCGATTTTCGCATGTTTTTGGATATGAAAATAATTATGAACAATTCGAAAAGCGTTACGGATTACAATATCATATCTTGCTATGCCTATGAACTTACCGATCGATTACTACTGTTTTAATGATGCGTCTGATACATTGGAGTTCAAGAATAAGGTTGAAGAACATTTGAAATAGTATTCAATCTTATTTAAACAAACATTTACACCCTTCCTTTGGTAGGATCACAGAAGTTTTTAGCAGGGAATCTATATTAACTGGCTTGTATTTTTCATTCTTGCTGGTTTGGCCTTTTAGTCCAATAGACAACAGTATAAAACATTGAAGTAATAGTGCGATTTTCATGAGTGGTTGATTGAGAGGCATTTTTAAATATACTATATTTAAAAATATAATACCACATAGAGTTTTGCCTGGTTTTAGTAAGCCCTTTTATCACTTACTTTGTTTACTTTAGTAAGTAGCTCTAATGTTTACCTTTTTAACGCGATCATTCAATGCCAACTATAAATCGTCGTCATCTCATCATTCACATCTCTTTCCTTTTAACGCTAGGCTTAGCCAGCTGCAAGCCCACAGGTTCGGAACAAAAAACAACTGCTATTGCTAAGTTGACGATTCGTTATATGAATGAGAATAAGCCAGACAGCGTTTATTTACTATTTGGAGAAACCCTCCGAAAACAAATTCCAGTAGTCAGATGGGCTAGTATTTACAAAAAACAGATCTCGGGATTGTTACCCTTAAAAAATCTAAGCTTAGTAAGCTGGAAAGATTCAATTGGGATATACAAAGTGACTGGAAAAATACCCCTGCAGATTATGTTTGGTAATCTGGATAAAGACGGCAAGATGAATACATTTGCCGCTCTGTCATCCACAGAAACGGCAAAGAAAACACACAAAGTAGCTACCGACAACAAATTAATCAACCACCTGGATAGTACTGTTGATAAGGTGGTTTCCACCTACATCCAAACTAAAGGTAATGTTGGGGTAAGTACAGGTGTTCTTTATAAAGGGAAGAGTTACTTTTATAATTACGGTGAGCGCAAAATGGACACGAAAAGTCTGCCCGATAATCATACACTATATGAT
>NZ_JBFTIZ010000422.1:0-2735 GCF_056395165.1 Pedobacter sp. 10L46_2 | reverse complement strand
GTAAATATATAGGGTACATTTAATCATCGCAATTACGGAAATGCGAATTGCATAGGGATAAATTTTACGCTATCCGAATCGTAATACCATACTTGTAGGAAACTGTAGTATACCTGAATTTTGTATAAAATAAATATACAATGGAAAAGGAATTTAATTTCAATAGCGAACTATCCGGCAAGATTGCCATGGTAACAGGTGGAACCAAAGGCACCGGAAAAGCAATTGCCGAAAGGCTACTGGCAGCCGGGGCAAATGTAATCATCACCGCAAGAAACAGGACTGAAGAGCCCAATGAAAAGCTGTATTATATTTCGGCAGACCTCAGCAGTCCCGATGGAGCGGCAAAAGTAGTAACAGAGGTATTATCAAAGTTTGGCGGGCTCGATATCCTGATCAATAACCTTGGTGGTTCGGAAACTCCGGCGGGTGGTTTCGCTAATTTAACAGATGAACACTGGGAAGAAACATTGCAGACCAATCTTTTAGCACCAGTAAGATTAGACAGGGCATTTTTGCCGCAAATGATTAAACAAAAAACCGGTGTGATTATTCACATCGCATCCATTCAGGGGAAACTTCCGTTATATGAAAGCACACTACCCTATGCGGCTGCCAAGGCCGGACTGATCAATTACAGTAAGGGACTTTCTAAAGAGGTTACCCCAAAAGGAGTTCGAATTCTAACAGTTTCTCCGGGCTGGATCATGACTGACGGCTCAAAGAGAATGATGGAACGCATATCGAAGAGCGAAGCAATTTCGATAGAACAGGCCACACAAAGTGTAATGAATGCACTTGGTGGCATTCCATACGGCAGACCAGCAATGCCTGAAGAAGTTGCTGAATTTGTCGGGTTTCTTGTTTCACCAAGGGCAAGTTATCTTACCGGAACCGAATTTGTTATTGATGGAGGCACCATCCCAACCGTTTAAAAAATTACAACAATACCAGCCTGGGTTGCATTTAGGATGAATTTAAAATGCTGACCGAAATCAACTTGGGCTTAATTCAGCTAATCCTCGCTCTGAAAAAATCAGGCCAACTGTGGATATCCTTTCAAAATCACACGTTTCAAACTGTCCTGATACTCATCTCCCCAATTCCCAATAGCGGCGATTACCGGTATCAAGGTTTTGCCAAACTCAGTAAGTGAATACTCTACCTTTGGTGGCATCACCGGATAGATTGTTCTGATAACCAATTCATGTTCCTCGAGTTCCTTTAGCTGAATATTGATTACCCTACGACTTGCATCCGGTATTTTGCGTTGCAGCTCGCTCGGACGCAAGTAACCCTCGTTGATAAACCACAACAACCGCATTTTCCATTTGCCATAAAGTACCTCTCCAACTAAATCGAGGCCACAGTTTAAATTGGGAAAAGTTTTTTTCTCGTACATCTAACAAAGATACATGTAGGTCATTAATGAAACAATACGGATAAATTTTTCCCTATTCGAATCGTAATCCCCTACTTGTGCGTGCCGCTAGTACCACCGAAATTTGTACAACAATAAGTAATTTAAAATAAATATCATGAACTTACCAAAATTAATAACAGACCTAGTTGAAGCGCAAAACAGCCATGATGCTGCAGCTTATTCCTCACTTTTTTCAGAAAACGCCGAAGTATTCGACGAAGGAAAAAACCATATTGGAAGAACAGCAATTCAAAAATGGATTGAAAATTCGAACCAACAGTATCAAGCTACTTTAAAACCGATTAGTTATAAGGAAGCTGAAAAGGGGTCGGTATTTACAGCAGAGATTTCCGGAACATTTCCAGGTAGCCCGGTCATTCTTAACTTTAACCTCGTTCTTCAGCAGGGTTTAATTCAATCGCTTAAGATTACTGGCTAATGCCAAACATCCAGCGACCATAAAATCGTAGGGATTCTGTTGCAACTCCAGGAGAAGGTATGGAACGAACCGTTATTAATCCGTTGGAATTTCCGGGTTTCCCAAACTAATCTGCTATTCCGAATCACCAGACTGAACCATTAGCAAGAATATTTAGAACAAGGATGACATAGAAAAAAAACAATGATTTTTTCATAAGAAACCGTACTTTGATTTGTTCAAAGTACGGTTGTACTCCAAAACATATCGTTAACTAAGGCTTTCAAAGAGGACATAAAAAAATGTGCCCGTCTATATGATTTCCCAACCGATTTTTAAAATCAAAAACAGATTGTGTCGAACTAAAAATCGTCTCGCAACTTTCGTATTTGTTCAAGTGCCGCTACGTCAATCTGATCTTTTGGGCGATTAACAATCTTCTTATTCTCAATTAATTGATTAATATGCAAAAAAGGAACATTTACGTTATCAATATCCGCAATAGAGGCCATTTCCAAACATTCGTCAAAGGTATATCCTTCAAGCCCCTTCATTTCAATGAGTATATCTAAACGGAGACCATTGTTAAGGTGAAAATCTGTCCAGCCAAGTATAAATTGCATAGTTTCGATCAGTGGATAATCCCCCATATCACATTTTACAAATGCTTTTCTCAGTTGCTTTCTATTTTCTAAGGTGTCTTTTAGCCAAATATCTAAGTCACCTGTAAAACGCTGGTAGCCGTGTAAATTGGTGGCATAACCACCGACCATAATATATTGCACATTATACTCTTGAAGTGCTCTCCAAAAATTTAGTATCTCTTCATCAAAGATGTCCACGAATTATTTACTGATAAATGGTTTATGTGATATAGAAGCCTTACTCATGGTC
>NZ_JBFTIZ010000421.1:0-2753 GCF_056395165.1 Pedobacter sp. 10L46_2 | reverse complement strand
ATTATGATGACCCGCTAATCTGGAAAGAAAGAAATGCAGATCCATCTATTTACATTCATCGCATTGCAACCAATCCGGCTTTTAGGGGTAGTTCTTTTGTGAAGCAAATTATAGAATGGGCCAAAGGTCATGCAAAAGAGACCGGTAAGGAATTTATAAGAATGGATACTACCAGTGGTAACGACAAGTTGAATAATTATTATTTTAAATGTGGCTTTGCTGATAAGGGAGTTACACTAATAGGGTTTGAAGAGGAACTGCCGGTTCACTACAGGGGTGGGAGCCTTAACCTGTTCGAAATTAAATTGTAAATCTAAACATAGAAGATGAAAAAAATAGAACTTTATCAGATCGATGCATTTACTGACCAGCTTTTTGGTGGTAATCCTGCATGTGTGGTTCCTCTTGAGTCGTGGCTACCAGATAGCCTCCTTTTAAAGATTACTAATGAAAATGCCGTTCCTGAAACTGCCTTTTTTGTGCCAGAGGGAGAGGCTTTCAGTTTAAGGTGGTTTACCCCAGAGCATGAGATGGATTTGTGTGGTCATGCAACTCTGGCTACTGCCCATGTTTTAAAAACGCTACTAAATTATCCGAACGACAAGATTATCTTTAATTCTAAAAGCGGACCATTAGAGGTTAAGATAGTTGATGAGCAGTACACTTTAAATTTCCCATCAAGAAAGCCCGAGCCGGCAGTGTTGCCCGAAATCATTTCTAAATCCTTAAATAAACAACCCAAAGAAGTACTTAAGTCAAGAGACTACATGCTGGTTTATGATAATGAGCAAGACATTAGAGATTTGGTGCCCGACAGAGAGATTCTGAATCAAATAAATCTTGAGCCAGGTGGTATTATTATAACCGCAAAAGGTGATAAGGTAGACTTTGTATCCCGTTTCTTCGTTCCTCAGGCAAGTATATTTGAAGATCCGGTTACCGGATCAGCGCATTGTTCATTAATTCCTTATTGGGCAGAAAAATTGGCGAAAACAGAGATGAGTGCCCTGCAGTTGTCAGACAGAATAGGGAAGCTTCAATGTATAAATGCAGGGGATAGGGTATTGATTAGCGGAACGGCTAAAACTTACTCAGCGGGTTTTTTCTTTATAGATTAACCCAGTTATTCATTAACTTTACAGCATAACTAACTAATTATTTCATCATGAAGAAAACAGTATATCTGCTGTTGTGTGCAATGGTATTTTCCTTTGTAAACACAGTAAAAGCAGATGAAGGGATGTGGATCCCTATGCTGATAGGTAAAAACTATGAGCAAATGAAAAAACAGGGCTTTAAATTGACTGCAAAAGACCTGTATAATGCAAATGGATCGAGTTTAAAGGACGCCATTGTTCATTTTGGTGGTTTCTGTACAGGTGAGATCGTATCTGATAAAGGTTTGATCTTTACTAATCACCACTGTGGTTATGATGCCATTGCATCGAATTCAACCGCTCAAAACAATATCCTTGATAACGGGTTTTACGCCAAAAACTATGGTGAAGAGAAACCAATTGATGGTTTGTTTGTCCGTTTTCTTCAAAGGATGGAAGATGTAACCCCTCAGGTTAACGAAGCAACAAAAGGCTTAAAAGGAGCAGAGAAAGCTGCTAAAATGCTTGAGGTATTTAATACCATTTCAAAAGCGGCTGTTACTGGCCCAACAATAGAAGCTAATGTAAAGGATTTTTATAAATCTAATCAGTTCATCCTTTTTGTTTATGAACGTTTTGATGATGTCCGTTTAGTAGGTGCACCGCCACAAAATATTGGTAAATATGGTGGTGATACTGACAATTGGGAATGGCCTCGCCAAACAGGAGACTTTTCTGTTTTCAGAGTATATGCTGCTAAAAATAATGCTCCTGCAAAATATTCAGCAGAAAATGTTCCTTTTAAACCAAAGAAATTCTTGCCGGTATCTATTAAAGGGGTAAAGAATGGTGATTTTTCAATTGTTTATGGATATCCTGGTCGTACAGATAGGTACTTAACTTCTTATGGAGTTGATCTGGCTACTGAAAAAGTAAGTCCTACCATCGTTAAGCTTCGTGATATTCGTTTGAAAGCATGGAAAGCAGAAATGGATAAAAGTGTTGAAACACGCTTAAAGTTGTCATCTAAATATGCCAATATTGCAAATTATTGGAAATATTATATCGGCCAGACTGAGCAGTTAAAGCGCTTAAAAGTTTCTGAATCTAAAAGAAAAGAGGAAAAGGCATTTACTGAATGGGCTGCTCAGAAAACTGAATTTGCCGGTTTAATGGAGCAGTATGATCAGATCTATAAAAGTATTGATCCGATATCTGTTCAACGTACTTACATTAATGAGGGTTTCTTAGCATCTGCATGGGTTCCAAATGCCATTTCAATTGGCAGAGCATGGAATGCAATGGATCAAAAGAAAGGTGATGATGCTTTTGCAACTCAGGTAAAGGGAGGTGTTGATAAAGCTATTGGAACTTATCAGGAAACATATAATGAAATTGCAGACAGGAAGATTTTTGCACAAATTCTTGCGTCTTTTTATAATGATGTTCCCGTAAAATCACAGCCTAAGTTCTTTAGCGAAATTGCTGAGAAATACTGGGCAGGAAATTCGGAAGCTACTTTCCAAAAGTATGCAGATTACCTTTGGGAGAATAGTAATTTTATTAAGCCAGAGAAATTAAAGGCATTTATGGCTTCTAATCCTTCTCTTGATGCCATTAAAAATGATCCTGGGTATAAGTATGCAGTAAATCTTT
>NZ_JBFTIZ010000420.1:0-2754 GCF_056395165.1 Pedobacter sp. 10L46_2 | reverse complement strand
GGGAACATGCAGTTTTGTTGCTCTTTATCAAAAGAGAATCTGCTCCTAAATTCACGGGCATTAGATAGGTGTTGCATAATTATTCTGTTCGGCTCGTTGTAAATTTGGCTGGGCTATTAATTTTAAATATCTTGGCGCACTAACAAATCAGAGGCTATTGCCGCATAAATTTAGCCTGGCAGGATACATAATAAATGGATACGAACAAAACCACCACCACAATTCTTCAAACAAAACAGCACTTTGAAATTCTCGACGGATTGAGGGGCATTGCTGCATGGGCCGTTGTAATATTTCATTTTATGGAGTGGGCTTACACCGATCCTGGCCAGAACTTTATTGGGCACGGTTTTTTAGCTGTCGATTTCTTCTTCTGCCTTTCTGGATTTGTAATAGGGTATGCCTACGACGATCGTATAGGAAAAATGGGAGTTCTCGAGTTTTTTAAATCAAGGATTATCAGGTTGCACCCGCTAGTTATAGCCGGATCGATATTAGGCTTGCTGGCGTTTTTGTTCGATCCATTTGGAGGTCATCCAGAATTGTATAATACTGGTAAGATCATCCTTACGTTTTTGTGTTCGTTATTGCTTATCCCCTTGCCTATAATAGAAGATCGTGGATTTAACCTGTTCAGCTTCAATGCACCATCATGGTCTTTATTTTGGGAATATATAGCTAATGTCGTTTACGCATTTGTACTTTATAACATTAAACGTAGCTATCTGCTATTGTTAACCATACTTGCAGCGACAGCGATTTGCCTGGTCAGTTATCGCTCAGGAAATTTATTGGGTGGTTGGAGCGGTCCAACCTTTTGGGATGGGGCTGCCCGGATATCATATTCTTTTTTAGCAGGATTGCTTATTTACCGTTCCAACTGGATCATCAAGAACAAGCTGGGATTTATTAGCCTGGCCATATTATTGTTTCTGGCCTTTTTAATGCCATCCTCAAAATGGAATTGGTTATCCGAACCTTTCATCGTACTATTTTATTTCCCATTGCTGATCGCGTTGGGTGCAGGTGCTATATTGGCTCCTGGCCTTAAAAAGTTTTGTGTCTTTTCAGGTAAGATTTCTTATCCATTATACATGACACATTATGCCGTGTTGTGGATGTTCGGGAATTACTACACCAGTCATAAGGTAAGCTCCATGCAACTTACGTTGATAATTGTTGCCGGACTAATTCTACTTACCGGGGCAGCATACCTGATAATGGTAGTTTATGATATTCCCGTAAGAAAATATTTAAGTAATAAGCGCACCGCAAAAAGAAAGGGTGCACCCTCCGGCGCACCCTTATCTACCTAAAAAAACCAAACTCTAACCTAATTATGAAACTTTAATTTCTTTGTTTTGAGATTTCACTTCGTCTTTTCCAATCGTGATATTTAAAATCCCGTTCACATATTCAGCAGTAATGTTATCTGCATTTACGCTTTCAGGTAATACAAAGGATCTGGCAAATGAGAAGTAATCAAACTCTCTGCGTGTGTAATCTTTTTTCTCTTCTGTTTCGCTTGTTTTTTTCTCGGCCCAAACAGAAAGTGTGTCTTTTTTTAAGTTGATTTGAAAATCTTCTTTAGTTAAACCCGGCGCAGCGATTTCAATTTTATACTCGGTTTCGGTTTCTAAAATGTTTACGCCCGGCACTTTGTTAATCGTTAAGTTTTTATTTATGGCTTCACTAAACAAAGAGTCAAATACATTGTTAAAGTAAGGTGCGGTGTTTCTGGTTCTGTTGTTAAATTTTACTAGTGTCATCGTTTATGTTCTCCTATTTTTTAATTTAAATTTTATATAAACCGTATAATCAAGTCCCATACCAACCCCATTTTTTATGATTTTAAAGACATTTTGGCGCAACAAAACAACTAAGCAAGACAAAACGGCAGATATAGTAAACCAAATAGACAGTTTTAAGTATAAAACGACTATAGAAACACGCTTTGCTGATTTTGATATGATGGGGCATGTAAACAACGCAACCTACTTTACCTTCATGGAAATTGCCCGGGCCAAATACTGGAAGCAGGCTGTACAATGGGACTGGAAAAAAACAGGTGTGGTCATTGCCCACGCCTCACTGGAATACATCATTCCGGTTTTTCCCGATGATAAAATCAGCATGTACGTTCGCACCTCCAGAATTGGTAAGAGTAGTTTTGACCTGGAATACTTACTGGTTAGGACGCAGAATGGTGAGGAAATTGTTTGCAGTAAAGGAAAAACGGTGTGCGTAGCCTTTGACTATCGGGCCAAAACCTCGGTAGTGATTCCTGACGAGGAAAAAAACAAGATGATGATCTTTGAGCAACTTGATAGTAATTAACCGAGTTGCTCTTATACTTAAAATATCTTACCTGGATTAAGGATGCCATTAGGATCAAATACACTTTTTATTCCTCGCATCAGATTAAGATTAATCTCGCTGTATTTTATAGGCATAAATTCTTTTTGAACCAGTCCAATACCGTGTTCTCCGGATATAGTTCCTCCCAGGGCACTTGTTAATTCGAATATCTCGACGATGCCGTCTTTGAGTTTGTTTTTCCAATCCTCATCACTCATACCTGCTTTAATGATGTTAATATGTAGGTTGCCGTCGCCTGCATGACCATAACAAACACTTTCAAATCCATACCTGGATCCTATTTCTTTTATACCATTAATCAATTTTGGTAAGGCAGCTCTAGGAACAACCGTATCTTCTTCCTTATAAACGGAATTAGATTTAACAGATTCTGCC
>NZ_JBFTIZ010000419.1:0-2768 GCF_056395165.1 Pedobacter sp. 10L46_2 | reverse complement strand
CTATAAAAGCTAATTATATTGTTTATGAAATATTTTATGTTTATTTAGTTGTTTATTTTGTATTTTAATATTGTTTAAACAATATTTATTATTTTGGATTTTATGCGTGGATTCTTCTTTTTTGATATTTATATAGTATTATTGCATATCAAATGCCCATATAAAAAATGAAGGAATCTCGTAATCTATGTGATCTTAAAAGCTGTTTTCTGTGTAAATTATGTTTGCCCGAATGGTTGCCGGCACTTCAAATTCAGAAAAAGAATTTTGAGGTAAAAAAAGGCGAGGTTATCTTCAAAGAAGGCGATCCGGTAAACGGGATTTATTTTGTATCTGCTGGAACTGTTAAGGTTCATAAAAGATGGGATAAGGAAAAGGAATTGATTATTCATTTTGCCGGCCCTGAAGATATTATCGGCCATTTGGGTCTCGGGAAAAAACCGTTATATCCAGTTTCGGCTACGGCATTAGAAAATACAGTAGTATGTTATCTGGGGAGAGATTTCTTTGAAACAACGCTAAGGGTAAATACTGATTTAACTTATAAGTTAATGCAGTTTTTTGCAAATGAATTGCAAGACTCTCATAGGGCAATGCGTGATCTGGCGCATATGTCGGTAAAAGCGAGAATAGCACAATCTATTCTGGCTCTGCTACATAAGTTTGGGGTTGATGAGAATGGTTTTATCGCTTTAGGTCTAAGCAGGCAAGATATTGCATCGTACTCAGGAACAACATATGAAACCTTATTTAAAGTAAGTAATGATTTTATAAAAGAGAAGATAATTGAGGTCTCGGGCAGAAACATTCTGGTATTAAATGAAAAGCGGCTTTCAGAGATGATTGGCGTTAACCATTAGCAGTACTAACGGTTAACATTAACCAGCTTCTAATATAAGTACCCAATCCAAAGCATCTCCGCTTGTTGGAGGTGTAAAAGTAAGCTGAGGCTTTTTGTCAATTTTAAATGCCATGCTAAATACACCATTTCTAGGATTAAACCATTTGGCCTTAAAGAATTGCTTTCCTTTCAGATGAGCCGTATTGACATTCAATTTGCGCCCGGTAGGAGTATAAATAAAAGCATAATGCCCATCATTTGCACGGGTGGCACTACAGTGTGCACCGTCTTTAGGGTTATCTCCTAAAATTAAACCCTGATCGGGAATACGGTCAAGCATTGATTGGGATTGGATTAGTTTTTTTACATAGCCCATCTGTTGTGAGCCCGGTAAATCCATTGCTTCTTTCCAGTAATGTCGGGCTAAATTGATTGGTTCGCGGCCGGGAGCGTAGAACTGCCATATGTCGTGGCAGCCATAAGTGTGTCCGAGTGCACCGGCAAATACCTGCCAGTATGCTAATTTTCGAATGTCGTCTGCTGTTGAGAATCCGTTCTTTTTCGCATCAAAACATACCGGATGGTCCTCATAAAGAGGTTCCCCATCAACCACTGGTTTTGTTGGCTTTAAATTGTAATCATAAGAGATCTTATCATAATTACTTCCATCCCTGCAATGTCCTGTCTGGAGCATATTAAAATCCAGCCACTCATCATTATGAAACCAGGTTGATGAACCGCCATTTTCTTTTGGTTGTGGATGAAAAGTCATTAACACTTTATCATTGCCTCCGGCACCTTCAGCAATGCCTTCCGCTAAAGCGCGCCAAATGGCCACATCTTTTTCACCGCGAGGATTACGGTCGCCACCCAATATCCATATAATGTTAGGTTGGCTCTTATATCTGTTGCCAAGAAACTTTCCATATTCCTTTGCGTTTTGAACATTGAAAATTTCAGGGCCTTTTCCCCAGGTACTTTTAAAAACTTTATCGCCCCATAGCGGTAACAGGCCCATGTATAGATTTTTTTTGGCAGCCAATTGAACAAACGCATCAATATCCTTAAAATAGTCTTCATTAAGTTCAGAAACGTTATTGTTTTCCATGGGTTTATGGCCAAGTGCATTGGGCTCATTTATCCCATCCAGCTCGGCCAATATTACCGTTTGAAGTACTGTAAATCCTTTGGATCTGCGGTTATCCATATAGATCTCTGCGTCTTTAAGGGTTAATCTGTGTAATAACTCCCAGGCAGTATCTCCAAGATAGAAAAAAGGCTTACCATCAGCATAAACAAGGAATCTGCGGTTATCTGATACACGCAATTGCTGCATTTTTACATTTTTTCGATTTATTTTTTGACCATAACCTGCTGGAATATTCATTACAGTGAGTAATAATAAGAAGGGCCAGTATATTTTTTTCATATCCATATATTTAATCGAGTTATTGTAATCATATGAACAACTTTTGCATATATTTAATTAACTAAATATAACCAAATAATAAGAGTTAACATCCTGTTCATATTGGAACTCTACTTTTGAATATGCTTCAAGTTGGAAGAAAAGACGAGGAAATAGTTCGACAACTTAAGTTGGGCGATACTGCAGCTTACGATCTCTTGTATGAGATGTATTGGAAGAAGCTGTATGTCCATATATTAACCCGTATTAAAGACGAGGAAGCTGCTAAAGATATTGTCCAGAATGTTTTTATCAATATTTGGGAGCGAAAAGAAACAATCATAATTAATACCAGCCTTGAACAATTTTTGATGGGGGCTGCAAAATTCCAGGTACTCAATTATTTCAGATCAGAAAAAATAGAAGAACGTGTTTTTGATCATACCTTAAGGTAATTTGAAGATGCATCAGTTTCTATTAATGAACTATCGCACTATCTGGATCTGGAAAAGCTTATAG
>NZ_JBFTIZ010000418.1:0-2772 GCF_056395165.1 Pedobacter sp. 10L46_2 | reverse complement strand
ACATCCAGGACCTCAATATCTATTCTTCTCTGTATTGTAATACCGAAGAACACTTCCTGCAAGATTATTTTTAGTTTCTGCAGCCAGCAGAATTGAGCAGGCTAATTGATTCCTGCTGCTGGTATTTCAGTTAAATGATCAACAATCACACTGTCTGTAAATGCTTTTGCCCCTATCTCATTTAAATGGCCAACATCGTAAAACAGCTTATTTGCATTTGCATTAAACAGTTCCGAATAATTATAACACTTTAAATCATATTTGCTTAAAATGCTGTCAGCAGTTTTCAATGCATTATGTTTATGGATCTTCATTCCTGGCGACACCAAAACATGTAATTTTATATTTTTCGATCTGGTTGCTTTAACAAAATTTTCAAACGCGGTTAACTGATCTTTCGATTCCTTATAATTCGCATTGTCAATGTGTTGCACTGTAGCGCTCTGGGGCATATTCCCCGAAAGCGGCTCGTATCCGCTAAAGTGTTTCTGGCCTATTTCCAAATGATGCTGCACGATTGACATGGGCAAAGAGTTAACCCGGTAAAGGGTTGAAATATGTGCCAGCGAGAATTGCATTTTACTCTGCGTATAAATCATTTCACTGATTTCTTTATTCTTGTTAATATATGGCATCAAAACAGCCGTTAGCTTTTGTTCCTCCTGGTGCTGATACTCAAAATCGTTCAGGTTCAAATCCAGTATCACCACTTTTGGGGTATGATAACTTAAAACAGATTTCAACAAGGTTTCATAATAAAGCATCTTCATGCCATCCCTACCAAGATTATAGCAAGACAGTCCGGTTTTTTCAGTGATCAGTTCGGGGATATAGTGATGGCTGGCCCTGGAATTCCCAAAAATAAGGATGTCTTCATTGGCATCCAGAATCCCATGCGTGGTAACTGCCGAATCGCCTTGTTTTTCATTAAAGAAAAAGTGTTCAATTAATGCACCAAGGGCCCTGTCTGTCACAAATAACAAAACCAGTATGATCAGCCCGTTCCTCAATAGTTTATAAAATGGTTCCATGATTAGAATTGAAAATAGATAAACTGCCCCCCGTTAAACACGCCAAACAGGATGATAAACAACACAATAACCGTATATCCTGCATACCTCACCACTCTGTTTGAGCTATAAAATACTTTAATGATGTCCGAGTGGTATTCGGTAATGTATTCCACAACCAGCAGAAACAAAATCCAGATAAGCGCATATACAAAACCTTCAGGAGTGCCTATAAATAAGCCTTCCCCTTTTAATGTAAATATGCTCTTACAGATGTTAAAGGCTTCCGTTACATTATTGGCCCTGAAAAATATCCAGGCAAAGCAGACCAGCGCGAAGGTGAGCAAAACATGAAAAGCATTAGTTAAAGGACGATAACCCAGAATATTCCTTTCATTGAATTTTTTAAATGAAACACTAAAAATCTGATAGATCCCATGTAATGCCCCCCAGACAATAAAAGTCCAGTTTGCACCATGCCACAGGCCACTTACCATAAATACAATAAAAAGATTAAGGTACCACCGGGGTATCGCCACCTTACTGCCACCCAAAGGGAAATAAAGGTAATCCCTGAACCAGGTGGATAGGGAAATGTGCCATCTCGACCAGAAGTCTTTTATGCTTCCCGCCAGATAAGGCCTCCTGAAGTTGATCATCAGGTTATAGCCCATAACCCTTGCACAGCCTATCGCGATGTCAGAATAACCTGAGAAATCGCAGTAAATCTGAAATGCAAAAAAAACGGTCGCCACAATAAGCGTCAGCCCGCTATGCTGATCCGCATTATTGTATACCGCATCTACATAAATGGATAACCTGTCGGCAATCACCACCTTTTTAAATAAGCCCCATGTAATGAGCTTTAAGCCCTCTACCACATTCGCATAATTAAAATACTGCTTCACATGAAACTGATGAAGGATATTTTGCGGCCGCTCTATCGGTCCGGCCACCAGCTGAGGATAAAACATTACGTATAAAGAGTAGATCCCAAAGTGTTTCTCTGCCTTTTGATTTCCCCGGTAAACTTCAATGGTATAGCTCATCGCCTGGAACGTATGAAAAGAAAGCCCAATGGGCAATAGAATTTCTAAATAAGGTACATGGTTCTGATAACCGATGTTTCCCAGCAAAAACGAGAGGTTATCATTAAGAAAATTGTAATATTTGAAAACGGCCAGCACACCAATGTTTGCCACCAGACTTAAAATAAGGAATTTCTTTTTCTTTTTCCCCTTGGAGTTCTCTATGAGTATCCCGGCAAAATAATCTATAATGATCGTGAAGCCCAGGATCAGGATATACACCGGCACAAAAGTCATGTAAAAATAGCAGCTCGAGGCCAACAGTAATTTCCATCTATGCTGATGTGGCAACAGAAAAAAGGCTGGAGTAACCAGTATAAAAAAGAAAAAGAAGTGGAGAGAGTTAAAGAGCATAATCGTATTTTTTTTTAAAAATTCGAAATTGAACCCTTTCTTTATTCTTCTGTTATGGGATATAGCGCTTAATGAGATTTGGTCGGTTTGGATTCAGTTGAGAATGTAGTATTTAATTTTTGTATAATCAAAAAAAACAGGTAACAACCGACTACACAATTTGAAACAAGCCGTCCTTTAGATTTGACCAGTGGTCTAGAACCTAAAAAACAATTGTTATTAAGTGTTACGCTTAATTCCTCAGCTATACAGAATTTTGTAGGAATAATGCCTAACCACGGCAGCGGCGAATTATCAAGTCGTCAAGGTTTTTATGCCTA
>NZ_JBFTIZ010000417.1:0-2868 GCF_056395165.1 Pedobacter sp. 10L46_2 | reverse complement strand
CTCCTGCTATTCCGCTTTGAGATTTATCTAATTTTTTAAGTATTTCCCTAGTTTCTATCATGATTATTCGATAAATGGGAATTGCTTTAAGCTAAATTTTTGGAACAAAAAGGGGAAATGATCTCCCCCATTCTCCAAAAACCACTTACGTATAAGTTTATTTTTTTTAGGCTTTCCTTTACCTAATCCCTGACCCGACGGTGTGTGTAACCTAAAAGAAGGAATTTTTAGTTCATGACAAAGATCTTCTATCTTCCTAATTTGCCATTCAAAAGAATTAGGTGATACATTTAACTGGTTAGCCTTCCCTAATTTTGTAAAGTAAACCACTTCGATTCTATTTTCTTTAATATATTCAAGTACGTGATTTGTATTCCATGTAAACTCATTAAACATCTCAATTTGACTATCTAGTACAGTTTGGATTCTATTTTGATGTTCTGGGATTGTAAAATCTGCATCATTGATACTTATTAACAAATCTGTTAAAGCGATCTTATTTCTTTGAAGAAAAGCTAATTGAGTGGGTACATCTTGATGACTTATTGATCCTTCATTTGCAAAAAGAGGGAGTATTTTCCATAAGTAATTTCTACTCCTCCCATAATAGTATTTTGCAGTATTTTTTGGATGCCAACTTTGTTCTGGATTGAAAGTACCAACAATTAAAGTCTTAGCTTCCCAAGCTGGTAAAAGTCCTTTACATTCTCGTAGATGAGCACTGTGTCCAAAGAATTTATGTACACAAGTCATTATAGAATTTGTTTTTCAATTAGTACATCATTCCAACCTACATTCGGATTTTCATCAATCAATTTCTTAACTGCATCAAATCCTTTTATAAACCATTTCTCAATAGCTAATTCCATATCTGAGCTGCTCAAAAAATCGGACATTGGCTGTTCTATGGTGAAATATCCTTTTGAATTTTCGTACATAGGTAGAGAGGATAACATAGAATTAAAACTTTGAATTTTTGAGTTCTCACTATCAAGCCAGATCCAAACCATTAATATTGGTTTTGCACTAAAATCAAAACCAACGCCCAATTCACTATATCCATTCCCAATTATATTTATCTTTCGAAAGATGACACGTTTAAAGTCTCTTAATTGTTCTATAACTTTTGAGTCCTGTACTTTATTGTAGTCCCCGAAAACAGAGATAAATTGTGGTTTGATTTTTTCAAGATACGATTCCATTTTCATGAAAGCATTGTTAAAATGCTCTAGTGACAATATTTCCTGTATTGTAAAGTCTGTTGAATTACCCATTTGATTGATTTCTAAAAAGTTTAAAAATTGGCCTATGATTTCTTTGTCTTTCCATTTTCTCAAGAAATTTGCAATGTTACACCATCTAAATTGCTTAAAATCGTGGTCCGTCATATGTTTATTATCATGATATTTAGTACAATAGCGTAAATAAGTTTTGGTATAGCGACCTAGTCCATGCAAAACCTTTGAATAAGCCCACAACTGATCATAACCCTCATTTGAATGAACCTTGTTCTCTAAAAAACATATCATTTCTGAATTTTTAAAAACCATATCGATTCGACAATACAGTCTGTTATTCTCATTATAAGGATACACTACTTGAGAATCAATTTTAAAATCTTCACCCTCAACCCTCAAGACTTCATTCACAAATTCATTGGATAAATCAATATCAGAATTAAGAATAAAAACCAATATTTCAGTAGTAAAATCCTCAAGTGGAGTTTTAATCATATTCGTTCTGTAAAGTTTTAATAAAGATTGAAAAAGACTCATAAAATTATTTGTATTGATAACAGTATCTTTGATTTTGAATTAGGGTGTCTAAAAATGATAATTTACGGGTGCAAATTCTATTGAGCCATAATTAAATACTTAGCAACAATTTATCAGCTAGCTCTATTCGAATTCTTCTACTAGCCAAATCTGTTAAACGGTATTTGCCATTTTTTAGTTGAATAACCTGTCTTTTGTTGGGCGCGCATAGCCGTTGTAGATTAACAGTGACAGAAGATGAGCTACTCATTGAATGAATCCCCAACTCCTTTCTACTGAATCCATTTTCTCCTGCATAATGCAAAAGAATTAAAATTTCCTCGTCAGATTTAAGATCGGTGCGTTGAACCACCACAATATCGCCATAAACCCCAATACACGGTACATCAAACTGAAGGAGCTCTCTAATTGTTTTAGCTACCTCTTCTCTGTCACCATTCCAAAATATCCTCAGCATCTCATTCATACACCACCTAATTGATTCGATCAGATACTTTGAATCCATGTGATTTGGACTATATGTAGGAGATATATGAACGGCACCTCTGTCACTCCTAAATTTATAAATAGCATGTAAAACAGTCGATAAATGAGAGACATCTTTCCTATTAAGAAGATGTGTCACATCATTATTAATAAAATATCTTACGCAATCTTTAACTTCTTTCGTACAGCTAAGATTTCCACTATCTAGGTGATACAAAATTCTAAAAGCAATCTCTGAAAATTGACCGGCATCAAGTTCAGCAGGCTCCCAATCTCTCTGAATAAATCTTCTTTCCATAGAAATAAACTCATCAACGAATTGGGTTGCCAAAAGATGATCAAATGGTGGTGATAATTTTGCAATTAAGTTATTTTTCTCAACTAAGCCCATTTACTTTTTGGAATCTTTAATTAAGTTCTGAACAGAACTATCGCCAGCATCAGTAAGATACCAACGTCGTGGACTAGAAGTCGCATCCTCACCTACAAGAGCACCATTTCCTAATTTTACTTTGCCTAAATCTCTTGCTACGTTTCCTGAATTTATCGTTTTAGACTGTTTATAATGAGTATTAAAAGTATTGACTATTTGAGTTACGGTTAGTTC
>NZ_JBFTIZ010000416.1:0-2874 GCF_056395165.1 Pedobacter sp. 10L46_2 | reverse complement strand
GATCTGTTAAACAAAAGATACGACCCTCAATTCAGCTCTACTGATGACTTAAATCCGATTATCATCACCTCACATAATGCTGAGGCTAATACAATTAACAAAGAAAAGTTAGATGAGTTAACCGGTGAAGAGTATACTTTTGAGGGAGAGGTAAGCGGAGAGTTTAGAGATCTGGGCTTGCAGGCAGAGCAGACCTTAAAACTTAAAGAAGGTGCCCAGATCATGTTCATAAAAAACGACACAGGTGATAATCGGAAATTCTATAACGGAAAGATCGGAAAGGTTAAGTCTGTTAAAGATGGTGAGATCTATATCTCTTTTCCGCAGGAGGATGATTTGTTATTGGAAAAATCTTCATGGCAATCTTTTGAATATAAAGCTGATCCTGAACAGGCCATTATACAACAGCAAGTTGGGGAATTTTCCCAATATCCGATTAAATTGGCCTGGGCCGTTACAATTCATAAAAGTCAGGGATTAACATTCGACAATGCAATAATTGATGCCGGAAAATCATTTGTTGCCGGTCAGGTTTATGTTGCTTTGAGTCGTGTTAGAACACTAAACGGACTTATTTTAAAATCAAAGATCAGTACTGAAAGTTTAAGGTCAAATACGGAGGTGATCAATTACATGAAACCCGCTAATGAAGATGACTTAGAGCACATTTTAATTACTGAACAGGAAAGATTCATTCTTCAGGTAGTATTAAACCATTTTTCGCTAAACCGTGTGCTTAGCGGATTGGAAACAATCAGTTCAAACTCTGAGATCGTTAAATCGCACCTGCCAGAATTTAAATCTTTGCTTGCTCAATTGAATAAATCGGTTAAAGACCTTATGATCTTGTCTGAAAAGTTTCAGACCCAGGTGAAGCAGTTACATAAGCAAGCAGGTTTTAAAGATCAACAAGTGTTGCAGGATAGAATTGAATCTGCATTGGCCTATTTCAGTAAGGAGATCACTATTCAGCTCCTAAATCCTGTAAACAAAAACATCAGGATTAAACCGAAAAACAAAATCCAACAGCAAATACAACACTTACTCCAAAAGTACAGGCAAATAATTGAAGCAAGAGTTTCGCAAATGCAATTCGGTTCTGGATTATTAAAAGAGCCAGTTAAACCCGAAGATTATATTGCCTGGATTGATAAACATAAGACCAAGCCCAATACTAAACCAGGCTCTTCCTCGGTAGAGCCTACAGTTACATTACAACTATTTTAAACTTCGGTTTAACCTAAATATGTCTACATCATCACTCCCCGTTTTATTGGTTACTGTTATATTGCTGATTGCAATGATGGGGATATGTGTCTGGGCAAAAAAATTAACGTTCCCTGCAGCGCTTACCGCGGGTTTAATTGGTTTCTTTGTATTTGCAGGTATAGGAGAAACCGGGATACTAATGCTTGTTACCTTTTTTATTCTTGGCGTATCGGCTACGGCTCACAAAAAACAACTGAAGGCAAAATACCATCCGGAAATTCTGGATAACAATGGGAGAAATGCCGGACAAGTATTTGCAAATGGAGGAGTTGCGGGGTTAACAGGCATTTTGGCAATTGTTGACCATCATCATTCAGACCTATATGTTTTAATGGCAGCTGCCAGTCTTGCATCTGCCCTTGCCGATACCCTATCTTCTGAACTGGGCATGGTGTACGGGCGTAGATTTTATAACATCCTGACCTTTAAAAGAGAGGCAAATGGTTTGGATGGAGTTGTAAGTTTAGAAGGAACCCTTATAGGTACATGCGGTGCGTCTGTAATAGGCTTAATTTACGCTGGGTTTGATAAAATGAGCCTCATTGTGATCGGTGCAGGAATACTTGGCAATCTGACAGATTCGATACTCGGAGCTACCTTTGAACGCAAAAACTACATGAGTAATGATGTGGTAAATTTTCTGAATACGCTTGTAGCATCCTTATTGGCGATAATGGTCTATTACATATTTAATTTTCCATAACTTAGCGGCCACAATTAAAATCGTTATGGCAGTATTACATAGAAAAGAAGAGAAAATTGAAGCAGTATTGAGTAAACTTCCAAAAGATTACACAGACAAAGATTTTGTAGATATGTTTATTAAGCTCTACTCTAAAGATTGGGGTAAAATTAAAGCCAATTATATCAAACAAAATCAAGATAAGGAACCTGGCACTGTAGTTAAAATGCCTAAGCCAGAACTTTATTTAAAGAATTTACTGACTACATTTCTTGAAAACAACTAATGGAAAAGATGACGGTCTATAAAAGCTTTTTATCGTCCGTCATAAACACTCTGGTACTTTCAACATACTCACCACCTTTAGAATCCTTGTACTTTAAATTAATATAAAAAGCTCTATAACCTGAATCAGGATACTGCTCTAAAGTATTTATCTCTGATTTAGGTTTAACATCCAGCTTTCTGGCCTCCCATTTATCATTTCGAAAATCCAGATCCGGCGAATCAGCATGCCATACGGTAACATCAATTAATTTATCTGCTGTAGTTTTAATGCTAACCTTTACTCCTTGTTCACTTTGAGAGGATTTCCATATGCAAACCGGATAAGGCGACTTTGACATAGTGAGTCCAAAGAATGAGCTTAGGGTAGTCATGGCCTCTTTACCRTCACCAAGCCCATGCCCCACATTTGGCACATAATGAATTAAGTTTTGACCGGGAATACTGTCGTAATAATTCTTGATATTGTCTATTGGCCAATATTCATCATTGGTGCCCATTACGATCATTTTAGGCATTGTTAGTGATTTGCGGTACGAATATGGATCAATCATGGTGGCCAGGTCATTGCTGCTCCCGGTACCCAGATCCTGTACAAGACCTAGTTTAACGTAATCTTCTATCTGGATGCTATAATC